>NZ_JARESX010000095.1:0-21734 GCF_046026435.1 Paraburkholderia sp. RL17-381-BIF-C
TGCGGGCATGCCGATTATCGAGGCGTACAAGGCGCGCACGGTGATCGTCAACAAGCGTTCGATGGCAGCAGGCTACGCCGGTCTCGACAACGACCTGTTCTACATGGACAAGACGATGATGGTGTTCGGCGATGCGAAGAAGGTGATTGAGGATATGGTGAAAGCGGTCGAGTAAAGCTGCTTGAAATGAGTTCGCGGTTTGCCTCCCCACGGCAAACCGCGATCGTCACTTCGGCTTCGCATTCACATGCCGCAACAGATCCGCAAGCCGTCTGCCTTCCTGATCCGGATACTGTTCGCGCACCTGAAGATTCTGGATCTTCTCCAGTCCGAAATTGCGGAAATCCCCGCGCAGTTCGCACCATGCGCCGAGCGTCCAGCGCGCGCCCCAGTAGGCGAGCGCAAGCGGCCAGACACGACGCTCGGTCGCCGCGCCGTTCACATCGACGTAGGCAAAGCTCACCACGTGCCGCGTGTCGATCGCACGATGCAGCGCGTCGAGTTGCGCGGAAAAATCCCCTTTGATGTGAAACGACGGCGCAAAGACCGCCAGCCTTTCCAGCGTCGCGCGTTTGTCGGCGGGCATGGCCGAGGCGATTTTGGCGAGCGCCCCGCGCGCGCCGCCCGCGAAACCGGCGCCACCCCACGATTCGAGCATGCGCGCGCCCGCGGCGAGCGCGGCCAGTTCGTCGGCGGTGAAGGTGAGCGGCGGCAAACTCGCCGTGCGGCTCAAGCGGTAGCCGATGCCGGCTTCGCCTTCGATCGGCACCCCTGACAGTTGCAGATCGCGTACATCGCGATAGACCGTGCGCAGTGAGATGTTGAGCCAGTCGGCGAGCTGCTGCGCGGTGGTCAGACGCCGTCCGCGCAGCAGCTCGGCGATCTGGAACAGGCGGTCGGCGCGGCGCGTCATCGTGGGCGTTGGGTAGAGGAGGACAGGGGCAGTCCCGCGATGATAGCGCCGCATGCCGCGCTCCGGTCAGCGTCCGTGCGTGGCGCGTGGCGGCCGCCGCGCACGGACGTCGAGTTGCTTAACCGTTGGTCCGCGAATGCAGGCCGAGGCGGTTGCCCTCGGTATCGGTGAAGAACGCGATATAGCCGATGTCCTGCGGCAGTTTGATCACCGGGCCGTCGGTCTTGCCGCCGGCTTTTTCGACGCGCGCGAGCACGGCGTCGACGGTCGGCTGCGCGTTCAGGTAGACGAGCACGCCGTCGCCTGTCGGCGTCATCGACGGACTGTGGACGATCGCGCCGCCGGTGGCCGGTTCTTCATAGCCGAACACGGCGATCGGCTGGCCGCCGATGTCCTGCACGTTCAGTTTGACGTCGAGCGCGGCTTCGTAGAAACGAACGGCGCGATCGAAATCGACGGACGGAATCTCGAACCATGCAACAACTTTGGATGCTGCGGACATGTCACTCTCCTATGGATGGCGGGTAAGCCGTGCAAAGCGCCGGATGGCGTGAGGAGGAGTGTGCGGGGGTGCTACTGACAGCGTGGTGTCAGTAGGGGTGGCAGGAGCGAGCAAAGATGTGGCGCAGCTAAAGAACGCGGCAGGCGAAAAAAAACCGCGGGGCCGGTTCACGGCTCGCGGTTTTTATCGCCTTGCAGCGGTGCAGGAGACGGTATGCCTCAAGCCGCCGGCGTATCGGTTTGCGGCCGCTGCCGCACGCTGCCCGCAATCAGGTCGAAGCGGAACAGGCGGCATTCGAGCGCCCCGTTAAAGAGCGGCGTCTTGGTCGATTCACGCAGGCGCAACTGCCCCGGCAACTTGCGATCCGACGTCAGGATGAACGCATGCCAACCGGTGAAGCGTTGCTTGAGCGCGTCGCCGAGCGAATGGAAGAATTCGCTATCCGGCGTTTCTTCCTGAGCGCGGCGAAAGCCCTCATCTTCGCGGCTCTCACGATTGCCGCGGCCTTCGCGTAGCTCGCCGCGCGCGTTACGTCCGCGCACTTCGATCCGTTCGCCATAGGGCGGGTTGGCGACGAGAATGCCCGCGGCGGAACTGGGCGGCGTCATGTTGCGCGCGTCGATCTGCTTGAGCGGAATTGACGGCAGGCCGGCACGCTGGAAGTTGGCGCGCGCCTTGTCGAGCATGTCGCCGGAAATATCGCTGCCGAAGATCTGCAGATCGGCACGCGAACTGCGCGCGGCATGTTTCGCGTCGAGCGCGGCGGCCTTGAGCGCTTGCCAGGTCTTGGCCTCGTATTGCTTGAGCTTTTCGAAGCCGAAGCGGCGTTCCGCGCCCGGCGCGATCTTCAGCGCCACCTGCGCGGCTTCGGCGAGGAACGTGCCGCTGCCGCACATCGGGTCGTACAGCGGCGTGCCGGCGGTCCAGCCGGTCAGACGCAGAATGCCCGCGGCCAGATTCTCGCGCAGCGGCGCCGCGCCCTTGTCGAGGCGCCAGCCGCGCTTGAAGAGCGGATCGCCCGAGGTGTCGAGATACAGCGTGCAGTCGGTGGCGGTAAGAAACGCGAACACGCGCACGTCGGGCATGGCGGTGTCGATGCTCGGACGCGCGCCGCTGACTTCGCGTAGACGGTCGCAGATCGCGTCTTTCACACGCAGCGTGGTGAATTCCAGGCTGCGCAGCGGCGATTTGATCGCGGTGACGTCCACGCGCAGCGTTTCGTTTGCGGAGAACCACTGTTCCCAACGCTGTTCAACCGCGAGCGCGTAAATGTCCTGCTCGCTGCGATACGGGCGATGCGCGATTTTCAGCAGCACGCGGCTCGCGAGGCGCGAATACAGGTTGGCGGCCATGCCGGCAGCCCAGCCTCCGCGGAAATGCACGCCGCCCGGCACTTGTGCGCCGGCCGTGAACGGCGCGCCGTTCAGGTGCTGGGCGGCAATTTCGGCGAGTTCAGCCGCGAGCGAGGCTTCAAGGCCGCGTGGGCAAGGGAGGAAGAAATCGAAGGACATTGAGGTTGCCGGAAGGCGTTGAATAAGGCGCTATTGTACGCGGTCGGGCTGAGCGGCCCATGCGCGATCGTCTGGCGGCAAGCCGCGCCCGCTTGCGCGGCGGCGCGGCGAGCGCTTGCCGGCGCGAGCCGCTACCGGACTGCGCGGGCCGCGTTGGCCGTTTTTGCCGGCCAGACCAGCTCCAGTGGATGCCGGAACACCCGTTGCCAGATCGCGCCGCGCAGCGAGCGCACCGCGTTGCGTCGCAAGTCGCGCGATTTCACCGCCATATAGAAGGCGAGCGCGAAACTCACCGCTACATTGAGTATCGCCATGCTGCCGACACCCGCCACCGCCCACCACAACTCCGGCAGCTTCAGAGCGTCCTTGCCGAGCACGCCGAGCGCGACGCCGATCGAACCGGCGCTGAGCGTTACGTGCCGCACTTCGAAGGAGAACGCGAACGCGGTGAGAATCGCCGGCACCAGGCCGAGCATCAGACCGAGCGTGATATTGCCGACGACTCCGGCCACATTCGCGCGGCAGAACCGTGCGATCCGGTTGGCGCCGGCCGCGCCGAGCGTCAGGCGCAGACGGCGGTTGTAGGCGAGGGCGTCGGCGACGCGATGCAGCACGAACCAGTTGTCCGCCCAACCCGCGAGCAGGCTGGACGACCACAGCAGCACGCCGGTCAACGCGGCATAGAACGGCGTGGGCCCCCAGAGCGAGAAGGAATGCAGCGTGGCGTGCGCCTTCGCCGGTGAAATGATGTCGGCGTGAAACAGCGCGTGCCACAGCAGTTGCACGCCGAGGCTCACGGGGAACACCAGCAGCACGTTGCCCAGTACCGCGGCGGCCTGGGTGCGCATCAGCGCGGTCACCGAACTGACGAAACTGTCGACCCCTGCCGGCGTGCCGACACCGTCGAGTTCCCGCGCGAGCGTCGGCGCGGTCATGGCCGGCTGCTTGGTGGCGAGCGAGAAATGCAGAAAGTGCATCAGCAGGAAGCTGGCCGCGTAGTTGATGCCGGCGAGCAGCCCTTCGAACATCGCCTGAAAATGCGCGCCCGTAATGGCGAATTTCACGCACACCGTGACGACGGTGACGAGGCCGCCGCCGGCCGCCATGCGCAGCATCTTCAGATATTCGGTGCGATCGCGGGCGATGTAGTGCTCACCCGTATCGGCGCTGTATTCGACGACCTTGCGCGCCAGCAGAGAAAAATTGCTGCGCATGAGATGCGCGACGCTCTGGCTCGCATGATTCGCGTCGACGAGTTCGGCGGTAAGACGCGCGCCGGCGTGCGGATCGTCGTGCGCCATCCATGCATTGAGCAGATGCTCGGCGCGCACGATCCGCATGCGCATCCGTTCGACCTGGAACACGATGTCGACGCTCACGCCGTTGCGATAGAGGTGCGCGAAGACGTTGTCGGTCGCGCCGCGGCATTCGTCGAGCAGCAGCCGCAGATAGTTGACCTCGTGCAGCAGCGGGTCTTGCGGGGCGCCCGCCACGAACGCCTGATGCGCGGCTTCGACGGCGAGCATCGCACGCGTGAGCCGGTAGAACGGCTGCTTTTCCATCGCGACGCGCATGTCGCTGGCCTCGTGGGCGTCATGGCCGTCGCGTCCACGGTGCGCGTGATCGAAGCCGTGCTCGTCCGGATCGGCTCCGCCCAAACGGCTGCGCACGGTTTGCGACAGGCCCGTCGAGCTGATCTGGCAGGTCAGGTTATGCAGCGCGGCCAGCAGGTCGAGCGAAAACGGCGTGGCGTCGCGTTGTTCGTCTTCGTCCGCCGCGTAGTCGAAAAGCGCGTGAATGCGGATCAGCAGATCGGTGGGAAGCGCGCCGATCCATTCGGCGTCCCGCTCCGAGCTGAACATGAGCGTGACGATCGCGGTGAGGTCGCGCCGATTCGGCGCGGGCGGAATCAACGCTGCTTCGAGCCGCTCGAACAGCGCACCAAAGAAGCCCGAATGCACGGGCATGCCGGCGTCGCACAGCAGCGAAAGGCCGTCGCTCTCGCGCAGCAGAGCACGCAGAATGCCGGCGACGTTGGCCTTCCAGACGGGGTTGCGATCCAGCACATGCAGGAGGTAGCGGATTCGCGTGTGCGCAGGGATCGAGTGGCTAGCGGTGTCTTCAGCGGTGGCGCCGGATTGGACCACGCGGCCCCGGCGAATCCAGTGAGCGAGTTCGATCAGCCACTCACTGCGCTCCGCATAGGGGGCAGTGCGGTCGGCGATCGCCAGCAGCGCATCGAGCTGGTGACCGCCGTCGCGCGAAGCGCGCCATTTCCTGTTGAGACGTTTGAGCGAATCGAACACTTCAGGCGCCGGCTCCCGCAGCGCTGTCCGCTGAAGGACACGCCGGCACTGCCGCGCTCACAGTCGCTCCTTTGGCCGAGGAAGAGGTCGCCTTGGCGCCTTGACCTTGCGGAGCAGCGGCAGCCATGGCCTGTACCGCTGAAGCCACCTGCACGGAAATCCGCTGCAGCGCGCGCCGATGCCCGTCGACCAGCGCGTCATACCCGCCGCTCACCGGTTCGCTGACCACGCTGCGGCACGTCATCACCGTGTTGCTGCGTACCGCGCGAACGCTCCACACCGCGTCGATCAACGCATGCGAACCCGGCCATGACTCGAAGCGCTGCACGTTCATGCTGACCCGATACACCGGCGTGGCATCCGGGTGCGCGGTGCCGAACACGTCGATCGTGTTGAGCTGCTGCGTCAGACTCGTCGACAACGCGCGCCGGATCTCGTCGCCGGGCAGTGAGGCCCAGCGCTCTTCCTCGAGCACTTTGACCTGCGTCGGTCCGGTTTGCACGACCAGTTGATTCTTCGACACCTGCGGCGGCACGTCGATCGGCGCGACTTCGATCAGCCACGCGGGCGCAGCCGCCGTGCGGGCGCTGACCGGCGCGGCGGCTCCGGCAGCGCTATCCGCTCCCAGCGTATAAAAGCGGCTCGACGGCGACGAGCACGCCGCGAGCGTCACCAGTCCGGCCAGAGCGCCGGCAAGAACGGCGCCGCGCGCGAACCCGCGCGGCGGACGAGGGAGCCGGGCAAACATCATGGTTTATCTCCTGTTTTACCGCGCAACAGCGATTCGGGATGGCGCTCCAGATAATCCGACAGCGCATTGAGCGACTGCAACGTGCGCGTCAGTTCCTGCAGCGCCTGATGAACATCGGACTGCAACGGCGAGTCCTGCTGCAATGTCGCCTCGGCCGAACCGAAGGTTTGCTTCGCCGCCGCGAGCGTATCGCGGGCCTGCGGCACCACTTCCTTGTCGAGTCGCGTGAAGAGCTGATCGGCATTCTTCAGCGCGCTGTTGAGGTTGTTGCCGATCTGGTCGAACGGCACCTTGTCGAGCTTCTTCGCGATGTCGGCGACCTGGAGCTGCAACTCGTCGAGCGTGTTCGGAATGGTCGGCAGTTCGAGCGGATCGCTCGCCACGTCGACGGTTGCCGGCGGCGCCTTCGGGAAGATGTCCACCGCCACGTACAACTGGCTCGTAATCAGATTGCCGGTGCGCAACTGGCCGCGCAAACCGTGTTTGACGAGCTGTTGTAGCATGGTTTGACCCGCGAGGCTGCCCGGTGCCGGCGCGGTTTCGCGGAAGCGCCTGCCGAGGCGGTCCGGATAGAGGTTCATCGTCACCGGCATGGTGAAGCTGCGCGTCTTCGGATCGTAGTCGATGCCGATGTTGGTCACCTGCCCCAGCACGATGCCGCGGAAATCGACCGGTGCGCCGATCGACAGGCCGCGCAGCGACTGGTTGAAGTTCATCACCACGCGCAGCGGCACGCCGTCCGGCTCGCGCATCGCATCGGCTTCATCCGAACCGAGGCGGAAGGTCATGTTGTTCGGCGCCTGCGCGCCCACGCCTTGCCCCGGCGGCGACTGGAACGACAGGCCGCCCACGATCACCGTGGCGAGCGACTGCGTGTTCAGCTTGAAGCCGCTGGAATCGAGCCGCAGATCGACGCCGCTCGCATGCCACCAGCGCGAATTGGTACCGACGTACTGGTCGAACGGCGCGGACACGAAGACCTGCATGGTCACGCCGGTGCCGTCCTTGTCGAGCGAGAAGCCGACCACCTGGCCGACCTGCACGCGCCGGTAGAAGATCGGCGAGCCGATGTCGATCGAGCCGAGCGAGTCGCCGTGCAGCACGAACTGGTGACCCTTCTGGTCGCCGGTAATCGGCGGCGGCGTTTCAAGGCCGACGAAGTCCTTCTCGGTATCCGGCGAGTGCCCGGCGTCCGCACCGATATACGCGCCCGAGAGCAGCGTGGTGAGACCCGACACGCCGCTCGCGCCGACGCGCGGCCGCACCACCCAGAAGCGCGAATCCTTGACCGCGAAGTCTTCGCCTTCCTTGGTCAACTGCACCTGTACCAGTACGTGCGACAGATCTTTCGACAGCGTGATGGTCTTCACGGAGCCGACGTCGACGTCCTTGTACTTCACCTTGGTCTTGCCCGGTTCGAGCCCCTCGGCGCTGACGAAGCTGATCGTGATGGTCGGGCCTTTCGCGGTGACCGATTTGATCACGAGCGCGATGCCGATCAGCGCGGCGATCAGCGGAATCACCCAGACGAGAGACGGCAGCCAGCGGCTGCGCGGTTCGATTTCCGGGTCTGGGAGTTGGGGCGGCAGCTTCGGTCCGTTCGAATCGTTGCGCGGCGCATCGGAGGCGGGCGTCGGTTCTTGCGGGCTAGTCATGTTTGAGGTCCTGAGGTTTTTGGGTATTGCGCTTCACGCCGCCTTGCACGCCGCCTTCCACGTGATCCCAGATGAGCCGTGGGTCGAACTGCATGGAGGCCAGCATGGTCAGAATCACCACCGAGCCGAAGGCGATCGCCCCCGGGCCGGCCGTAATGACGGCAAGCGATTTGAAGCGCACCAGCGCGACGGTCAGCGTGACGACGAACACGTCCAGCATCGACCAGCGCCCGATCCGCTCGACCATCCGGTAAAGCGTGATGCGCTGGTCGGGCCGCCAGCGCGAACGGCGCTGCGCCGTGATGGTGAGCAACACCAGCACGCTCAGCTTGAGCATCGGCACCATGATGCTGGCGATAAACACGATCACCGCGAGCGGCCAGTCGCCCGAGGTCCAGAAATAGACGACGCCGCTCATGATGGTGTCGTCTTCGGAGCCGAGCAGCGACGCCGTGTGCATCACCGGCAGCAGGTTCGCGGGAATATACAGCAGCGCGGCGGCAATCAGCAGCGCCCACGTGCGCATCAGGCTGTCGGGGTTGCGCGAGTGAAGGTGCGCGCCGCACCGTGAGCAGTGCTGCGCCGTGACGGAGCGAATGCGCGGCTCGACGCGTCCGCACGCGTGGCAACTGACGAGGCCCGCGCGTCTCGCGGTGATGTATTTCATGGCGTGCTCATCCTCGACGTGGCACCGGCGGCACCGGCGGCAACGCGGTTGGCTCCGCGCCACGCACTTCGGGCGGAGCGGGCGGTCCGGCGACCGAGTTGACGGCGGCGGCCGCGCTGTCGGCGGAAGTGCGCGGCAGCGGCCGTTGGTCGCGGGCGCCCAGTTCGTCGGCGAGGTCCCACAGAATGCGCGGATCGAACGTGACCACCACGGCGAGCATCAGCGTGAGCACGCCGAACGCAAACAACGCCGCCTCGGGAATCACGCGCGCGAGGCTCACCATCTTCACGATGGTGATCAGTATCCCAAGCATGAAGACTTCAATCATGCCCCACGGGCGCACGAATTGAATGGCGCGCAGCACCCGGTTGAAGGCGCGCGGCACATAGCCGGCGCGTAGCGGAATCAGCACATAGAGCAGTGCGACCAGTTCGGTCAGCGGGAACAGGATGGTCGAGCAGAACACCATGACCGCGACGATCTGCATGTCCTCGTCCCACAGCGCGACGAGCGCGCCGAACAGCGTGGTCTGCGACGTGATGCCGTTGGTTTCGAGTTCGACGATCGGGAAGCCCTGCGCGATCAGGAAGGTGATCAGCGCGCCCAGCGTCATGGCGCTGATGGCGTCGAGCTTGCGGGAGACGCCGCGATAAAGCGTCGCCCCGCAGCGCGGACAGCGCGCGAGCGTGCGCCCGACAAGCCGGGGTTTGTGGAACAGCGTATCGCACTCATGGCACGCGATCAGGTTGTCATGTTCCATAGGGCAAAGGGCTGACAGTGTGAGGGGAAGCGTGCAATGCCCGTTTCTTTGGCAGGTCTGATGAAAGTGTGGAGCAATAGTACCAAAGGCGCTCCGCCGTCGCACCGGCTGTTGCGCCGAGGTCGGATTGTGACGATTGTGAGCCAGGGCGCACGACGGCGGGCGGTTAATCCTACATTGCATCCGTCTAGCTCTGACAGCCTCCGTCCCTAATTGTTCAATGGGTGCGGCATGGGCGCTGAAACTCCGCGTGGGTGGCCTCCGGCAACGCTCTGCCAGTTTTTTCCGGTTCGGGTAGCATGGCCGCCTTGGCGCGTGTCGCCGCAGGCATTGTCCGTTCAGATGAACCGATGCCTTGCGCATCGGCATCCGGAATATTCACGCGGACTGCGCCGTTAACCTCTCTTAGCTTGCGTTGACCTGTCATGGCACTCAATCCTTCATTCGGTAGCCGGGAATCGTATTCGTCGACTGCCATTGCCCTGCATTGGCTGATCGCGCTGCTGATCGTATGCGGCTTCGCCCTCGGCTGGGTAATGACCGATATCCCGGGCTTCACGCCCACCAAGCTGAAGTATTTTTCGTGGCACAAGTGGATTGGCGTAACGGTATTCGCGCTCGCCGTCCTGCGCATTCTGTGGCGCGCCACGCACGCGGCGCCCGTGATGCCCCGCCGCATGCCGGTCTGGCAGCGTGGCGCGGCGCATCTCGTACACGTGTTGCTGTACGTGCTGATGATCGCGATTCCCGCTTCGGGCTACCTCTATAGTTCGGCGGCCAACGTGCCGGTGGTGTACCTCGGGCTGATTCCGCTGCCGCGCCTGATCGCGCCGGACCCGCACCTCAAGGAACTGCTGAAGAACGTGCATATCACGCTGAATTACACCCTGCTCGTGCTGGTCGCGCTGCACGTCGCGGCCGCGCTCAAGCATCAATGGCTGGATCGCGACGGTCTGCTTTCGCGCATGCTCCCTTTCCTCAAATAAGGACAACCATGAAGGTTTCGTTTTATCGCTACATGCTCGCCGCCTTTGCCGCGGCCTCGTTGACAGTGGCCGGCAGCGCCATGGCGCAAGTCGACGTCGCGAAGAGTTCGGTGACGGCCACGTCGAAACAGATGAATGTGCCGGTGGAAGGCAAATTCGGTAAATTCACCGCGCAGGTCAAGTTCGATCCGGCAAAACCGGCCGACGGCAGTGCGCAGTTCAGCATCGACGTGGCCAGCTACGATCTCGGCGACGAAAGCTACAACGACCAGGTGCGCGGCAAGGACTGGTTCGACGCGAAGACGTATCCGAGTGCCACTTTTGTCTCGAGCGCGATTGCGCCGGCCGGCGGCAACCAGTTCAAGGTGACCGGCAAGCTGACCATCAAGGGCAAGTCGCAGACCGTGGTGGTGCCGGTTACGGTATCCCAGCAGGGCGCGGTGCAAACCTTCGACGGTTCACTCCCGATCAAGCGCTCGCAGTTCGATATCGGCACCGGCGAATGGAAAGACACCTCGGTGGTCGCCGACGAAGTGGTCATCAAGTTTCATATCGTTGCAGCACATAAGTGACGTTCGCCGCGCCGGTCGGGCGGGGCAGCTTTTTTCTGAAACCTGGGAGCACGAATTGAAAACATCCATGTTGATCGCCATCGGCACGCTCGCTTCTTCTTTCTCATTGGGCGCGTTCGCGGCGGCCGATACCTATCAGCTCGACCCGACCCACACGTATCCGAGCTTCGAGGCGGATCACTTCGGCGGTCTTTCGGTGTGGCGCGGCAAGTTCACCAAGAGCTCCGGCACGGTCACGCTCGACCGTTCGGCTAAAACCGGTACCGTCGACGTGACGGTCGATCCCGCTTCGATCGACACCGGCAACAGCAAGCTCGACGAGCATCTGAAGACGGATGCGCTGTTCGACATCGCCAAATATCCTTCGGTGACGTACAAGGGCACCGAGATCAAGTTCGACGGCGACAAGCCGGTCGAAGTGATCGGCAATCTGACGATGCACGGTGTCACCAAGCCGCTGAATCTGAAGATCGAGTCGTTCAAGTGCATGCCGCATCCGGTGCTCAAGCGTGAAGTGTGCGGCGTGGAAGCGAGCGCCCATTTCAACCGCGCTGACTACGGCATGGATTTCGGCGCCAAGTACGGCTTCAATATGGATACCAAGCTGCATATTCAGGCCGAAGGCATCAAGCAATAAATGCTTAACGCGTCTGCCGCGTGCGGGTATTGAATCGCACGACCGTTGCGTCGCAACAAAAAAACCGCTTCGTTCGCTTTGGCGACGAAGCGGTTTTTTATTGGCCGCCTGAGACGCCGGAAGCCTTATGCAGCGGCATAGCGCAATTTCGCACTCGCGCCGTATTAATTTTTCGGGTACATAGAGCGCAGGCACCGCACTGGTTGTGCGCGCATCCAGTCGGGCATTCAGGGCGTCAAGCCCACATGAATAATATTCCGCGCGAATTGGAGATCTGCATGAACGCAACGACAGCAGCAAGCCTCACGGGGAGCCGGCAAAGTTCGTGGCGCGCGGTGGTCGCGGCCTCGATCGGCAACGCGCTGGAATGGTTCGATCTGGTGGTGTACGGATTTTTCGCGGTGGTCATCGCGAAGCTGTTTTTTCCGGCCGGTAACGACACGGTGTCGCTCCTCCTCACCCTCGGCACCTTCGGCGTGTCGTTCTTCATGCGGCCGCTCGGCGCGATCGTGATCGGCGCCTACGCCGACCGCGCCGGCCGCAAGGCGGCGCTCACACTCTCGATCCTACTGATGATGGCCGGCACGCTGATCATCGCGGTCCTGCCGACCTATCAGAGCATCGGCCTCGCCGCACCGGTGATTCTTGTATTGGCCCGTCTGATGCAAGGCTTTTCGGCGGGCGGCGAGTTCGGCAGCGCCACCGCCTTTCTCGCGGAACACGTGCCGGGGCGGCGCGGCTTTTTCGCGAGCTGGCAGGTGGCGAGTCAGGGGCTCACCACGCTGCTTGCCGCCGGCTTCGGTGTACTGCTCACCGGCAAGCTTTCGCCTGAGCAGATGGCCTCGTGGGGTTGGCGCGTGCCGTTCTTCTTTGGCCTCCTCATCGGACCGGTCGCCTGGTACATCCGCACCAGGCTCGATGAGACGCCCGAATTCCTCGCCGCCGAAACGACCACGACGCCGCTGCGCGATACCTTCACCAGCCAGAAATTGCGCCTGCTGATCGCGATCGGCGTGGTGGTGCTCGGCACGGTATCGACGTATCTGGTGCTGTTCATGCCGACCTTCGGCGTGAAGCAATTGGGACTGGCGCCTTCAGTCGCGTTCGCGGCGATCGCACTGACCGGCGTGATCCAGATGGTGTTCTCGCCGCTGGTCGGCCATCTGTCCGACCGGCACGGGCGCACCACGATCATGCTGATCTCGGCGCTGCTGCTGCTCGTGCTGATCAACCCGGCCTTCGCGTACCTGGTCGCGCATCCGACTTTCGGCACCTTGATCGCCATGCAGATCGTGTTCGGCTTTCTGATGACCGGTTATTTCGCGGCCCTGCCAGGTCTGCTCTCGGAGATGTTTCCGGTGCAAACGCGTACGACCGGCATGTCGCTGGCTTATAACATTGCCGTGACGATTTTCGGCGGCTTCGGGCCGTTCATCATTGCGTGGCTGATCAGCGCGACGGGTTCGAAGACCGCGCCGAGTTACTACCTGATTTTCGCCGCGGTGGTGAGCCTCGTCGCGCTGATGGCGGCGCGGCGCAAGCTCGGGTTCCGCTGAGGCGTATGCTTGCCGTTGCCGCAGCGGATGGGCGCGGCGCGGTGGTGAAGCAGGGCGACGGTAAGGCAGGGCGGCGGTAAACGCAAAAGGCCGGTTCATCATGAACCGGCCTTTTGCATTCCGAGGTCTGACGCTAAAACAGGATCAGACTTGCGCGCCCGCGTTCGGATCGTCCGCGTCGCCGCGTTCCTTCTTGTCCTTGATCAGGTCTTCGCGCTTCACGCCAAACCACATGGCGAGCGCCGCGGCGACGAACACCGACGAGTAGATACCGAACAGAATACCGACCGTCAGCGCGAGAGCGAAGTAGTGCAGCGTGGGGCCGCCGAACAGGAACATCGAGAGCACCATCATCTGCGTACAGCCGTGGGTGATGATGGTCCGCGACATCGTGCTCGTGATCGCGTGGTTGATCACTTCGATCACGCTCAGCTTGCGTTCGCGGCGGAAGGTCTCACGAATCCGGTCGAAGATAACAACCGATTCGTTCACCGAGTAACCGAGCACCGCGAGCACCGCAGCCAGCACGGAGAGTGAGAACTCCCACTGGAAGAACGCGAAGAAGCCGAGAATGATCACCACGTCGTGCAAGTTCGCGATCACGCCGGCCACCGCGTACTTCCATTCGAAGCGGAACGACAGGTAGATCACGATGCCGACCACCACGCAGGCCAGCGCGAGCAGGCCGTCGGTGGCGAGTTCCTTGCCGACCTGCGGGCCGACGAACTCGACACGCTGCAGCTGCACCTGCGGCGTTTCGGCCTTCAGTGCGGTCATCACCTGATCGCTCTGTTGTGCGGACGTATAGCCCTGCTTGAGCGGCAGACGGATCAGCACGTCGCGCGAGGTGCCGAAGTTCTGCACCTGAGCGTCGGCATAACCGAGCTTGCCCAGCGTGCCGCGCACCGGTTCGAGCGGCGCGGCGCCGGGATACTGCACTTCGATCACCGTACCGCCGGTGAACTCCACCGACAGATGCAACCCGCGATGCAGCAGGAAAAACACAGCAGCAAGGAACGTCAGCAGCGAGATCGCGTTGAAAATCAACGCACGCTGCATGAACGGAATGTCTTTGCGGAAACGGAAAAATTCCATGGTCTTGTTCTCCGGGACTCAGCGGGATGAACCCGGTTTCTGCGGCGTATTCGACGTATTCGACGTATTCGACGAACCCGGCGCGTTGCGGCGGCGTACGGTCGGCTTGCCGGCGCGAGCCTGCGCGACCGCAGCTCTCGCCTTCGACGGCTTGGCGGCGACCGCGGCGACGGCTTGCGCCGTGTCGGTCGCGGCGTCTTCGCTACCGAGGTAAGCCGCCGAGCCCGCGGGCGCCGTATCCGGACGCCACACCTGACCGATGGCCAGCGACTTCAGCTTCTTCTTGCCGCCGTACCAGAGGTTGACGATGCCGCGCGAGAAGAACACGGCCGAGAACATCGACGTGAGAATGCCGATACAGTGCACGATCGCAAACCCGCGCACCGGGCCCGAGCCGAACGCGAGCAACGCGATACCGGCAATCAGCGTGGTGACGTTCGAGTCGAGAATCGTTGCCCAGGCGTGCGCGTAGCCGTTCTGGATCGCCAGTTGCGGCGGCGCGCCGTTGCGCAGTTCTTCACGCACCCGTTCGTTGATCAGCACGTTGGCGTCGATCGCCATCCCGAGCGCGAGCGCGATAGCGGCGATACCCGGCAGGGTGAGCGTGGCCTGCAGCATGGACAGCACGGCGATCAGCAGCAGCAGGTTGACCGACAGGCCGATCATGGAGATCACGCCGAACAGCATGTAGTACGCGATCATGAAGACGGCGATCGCCGCGAAGCCCCACACCACCGAGTGGAAGCCCTTCTTGATGTTGTCCGCGCCGAGGCTCGGGCCGATCGTGCGTTCTTCGATGATGTCCATCGGCGCGGCCAGCGAACCGGCGCGCAGCAGCAGCGCGAGGTCGGCGGCGCCTTGCGGCGTGGCCTGGCCGGTGATCTGGAAGCGGTCGCCCAGTTCCGACTGGATGGTCGCCACCGTCAGCACTTCGCCCTTGCCCTTTTCGAACAGCACCATGGCCATCGGCTTGCCGATGTTGTCGCGCGACACGCTGCGCACCGCGCGGCCACCGGCCGAATCCAGGCGGATATTGACCGACGGGCGCTGGTGCTCGTCGAAGCCCGCCGACGCGTCGATAATCCGGTCGCCCGTGAAGATGATCTGCTTCTTCAGCAGCACCGGCGTCTGGTTGCCTTGCGTGAACAGCTCGTCGCCCGGCGGCACCGGATCGGACGGGTTCGGATGCGTGTTGACCGGATCGGCGAGGCGCGCTTCGAGCGTTGCCGTACGGCCGATGATGTCCTTCGCCTTCGCCGTGTCCTGCACGCCCGGCAGTTCGACCACGATGCGGTCGGAGCCTTGCTGCTGGATCACCGGCTCGGCCACGCCGAGTTCGTTCACGCGGTTATGCAGCGTGGTGATGTTCTGCTTGAGCGCGGCGTCCTGCACGGCTTTCTGCACCGTCGGCGTGAACGTGCCGACGAGTTGTACGCTGCCGTCCGGGCTCGCTTGCGAGGCCCACTGGAGTTCGCTGATGCTGCGGCTCAGTTGCTTCGATGCGTTGTCCGCGCTCGCCTGGTCGGCGAAATTGATCACCACCGTCTGGTTGACGCGGTTCACGCCGCCGTCGCGGATATTGTTGTCACGCAGCAGCGTGCGCGCGTCCGAAGCGTCCGAGTCGAGCTTCTTGTTGAGCGCGCCGGCCATGTCGACCTGCAGCAGGAAGTGAACACCGCCGCGCAGATCGAGACCGAGGTACATCGGCAGCGCGTGCAGGGCGGTCAGCCAGCGCGGCGACGCGCTTTGCAGATTCAGCGCCACGATGAACTGCGGGTCGGTCGGGTCGCTGTTCAGCGACTTCTGCAGCAGGTCCTTCACGCGCAGTTGCGTGTCGGTGTCCGGCAGACGCACGCGGATGTTCGCGTTGGTCGACGCGTTGTCGAACGTGACGTCGTCCGGCTTGATCTGATTCGCGGCGAGCGCGGCTTCGACAGCCGACAGCGTGGTCGAGTCGAGCTTGACCGTTGCCTTGCCGCTCGACACCTGCACCGCCGGCGCTTCGCCGAACAGGTTGGGCAGCGTGTACACGAGGCCGATGACCAGAGCCACCAGCATCACGGCGTATTTCCAGAGGGGGTAACGATTCATGAGTGGTCCAACGGGAAGGTTGGCTTGGAAGCGATGCGTCCGGCGATGAGCGCGGGCGATTCAGCGCTGGATTGCATGAATCGCGGGCGAGGCCGCGCCGGACGCGAGAGAGCAGGCCTTACAGCGACTTGATCGTGCCCTTCGGGAGAATCGTCGTGACCGACGCTTTTTGCACGGTGATTTCCGTGCCTTCCGAGATCTCGACGCCGACGTAAGCTTCACCCACCTTGGTCACCTTGCCGACGATGCCGCCATTCGTCACCACTTCATCGCCCTTGGCCATGGCGGCGAGCATGTTGCGATGTTCCTTCTGGCGCTTCATTTGCGGGCGAATCATGATGAAGTACAGCACGCCGAACATCAGGATCAGCGGCAGGAAGCTCATCAGGTTCGACTCAACGCCACCTGCTGCGGTGCCTTGGGCGAAGGCATTGGAAATGAACGACACGTTGGTCTCTCCGTTATAAGTCAAAACGATCAAAAAAATCAGCCGGTTATTCTACCACCGGCCTGACGCGCGTCGGCGCGGCGAATCGGCTTTGGGATCAACCGTTTAAAGGCTGGTTTGCCGTTTTTAGCGCCGTTCGCGAAAGTCGATTGTAAGGTTTTCCCGGCGAGGCCGACGGATTCTTCCGCTGAATCCGCGGTCCCCGCGCCGTCACGGCGCCTCGGCGGTGCCGCGCGCGCGGTTCTCGTGAAAGCGTTTGCGGAAGGGCTCGAACATTTTCGCGTCGATCGAATCGCGGATTTCCTGCATCAGTTCGAGGTAGTAGTGCAGGTTGTGGATCGTGTTCAACTGCGCACCGAGGATTTCCCCTACGCGATGCAGATGGTGCAGGTAGCCGCGAGTGAAATTTCGGCAGGTGTAGCAGCCGCATTGCTCGTCGAGCGGGCGCAGCGAATTCTTGTGCGTGGCGTTGCGGATCTTGATGTCGCCAAACCGCGTGAAAAGCCAGCCGTTGCGCGCGTTGCGGGTCGGCATCACGCAGTCGAACATGTCGACGCCGGTGGCGACGCCCGCCACCAGGTCTTCCGGCGTGCCGACGCCCATCAGATAGTGCGGCTTGTTGGCCGGCAGCTTCGGGCCGATGTGGTTCAACACGCGCATCATGTCTTCTTTCGGTTCGCCGACCGACAGCCCGCCGATCGCCAGACCGTGGAAATCCTTCTCCGCGAGCCCTGCCAGCGACTCGTCGCGCAGGTCTTCGAACATGCCGCCCTGAACGATGCCGAACAGCGCGTTCGGATTGCCCAGCCGGTTGAATTCGTCGATGGAGCGCTGCGCCCAGCGCATCGACATGCGCATGGAATCGGCCGCTTCCTTGTGCGAAGTCGGCACGTTGTTAGTCGCGTACGGCGTGCATTCGTCGAACTGCATGACGATGTCCGAGTTCAGCACTTTCTGGATCTGCATCGACACTTCGGGCGACAGGAACAGCTTGTCACCGTTGATCGGCGACGCGAATGTGACGCCGTCTTCGGTGATCTTGCGCAGATCGCCGAGCGAAAACACCTGGAAGCCGCCCGAATCGGTCAGGATCGGCTTTTTCCAGCCCATGAAGCCGTGCAGGCCGCCGTGCGCCTCGATGGTTTCAAGGCCGGGGCGCAGCCACAGATGGAAAGTGTTGCCGAGAATGATCTGCGCGTGCATTTCCTCCAGCTCGCGCGGCTGCACCGCCTTCACAGTCCCGTACGTGCCCACCGGCATGAAGATCGGCGTTTCCACCACACCGTGATTCAGCGTGACGCGGCCGCGGCGGGCCTGGCCGTCGGTGCCGAGCAGTTCGAATTTGAGGCCGTTTTCGGGGCGAACGTGATCGCCGAGATAAGCGCCGTGGTCGGCGCGCATGCTAACGGGGTGACCGTCGGTCATGAAATAACTCCTGTGCTACCGGAAAACAGTCCGGCGCAAATAATGAATGCCGCCGGAAGGGTTCTCGGCGGCTCCTGGAACTGCGAAATTTTAAACGGCTGGTCTTGGGCTCAAACGTCGCGCCGGGTGAGCAGCATCGCGTCGCCATAGCTGAAGAAGCGGTAACGCTGCTCGATCGCATGGCGGTAAGCCTCGCGAATGGTTTCAACGCCGGCGAAGGCCGACACCAGCATCAGCAGCGTCGACTTGGGCAAGTGGAAATTGGTCACCAGCCGGTCGACCACGCGAAATTTATAGCCCGGCGTGATGAAGATGTCGGTTTCCGTGCTGGCGGCGGCAAGCGGCCGGCCTGCGGCTTCGGCGTCGCGCGCGGCGGCTTCGAGCGCGCGCATCGAGGTCGTGCCCACTGCGACCACGCGGTTGCCGCGCGCGCGCGTCGCCGCGATCTGGTCGGCGAGCGCTTGCGGCAGGTGATACCACTCGCTGTGCATCTTGTGCTCGGCGAGGTTTTCCACCCGCACCGGCTGGAACGTGCCCGCGCCGACGTGCAGCGTCAGCGTCGCGCGCTGCACGCCTTTTTCGTCGAGGCGGGCCAGCAGCGCCTCGTCGAAATGCAGGCCGGCCGTGGGCGCGGCGACCGCGCCGGGATTCTGCGCGAACACCGTTTGGTAGCGGGTTTCGTCGGTCGAGTCGGGATCGTGCTCGATGTACGGCGGCAGCGGCAGACGGCCGAACTGTTCGATCAGCGTCAGGCAGTCGTCCGGAAAATGCAGCGTGTAGAACGGCTCGACGCGTTCGCCGATCGTGACGTCGAAGGCATCCGCCAGCCGGATCGTGGTGCCGGGTTGCGGGCTCTTGCTCGCGCGAATCTGCGCGAGCGCCGTGCGCTCGCCGGTGAGGCGTTCCACCAGCACCTCGATCTTGCCGCCACTGGCCTTCTGGCCGAGGAACCGCGCCTTCAGGACTTTGGTATCGTTGAAGACCAGCAGATCGCCGGGTGCGATGCACTCGGGCAATTCCGCAAAGCGGCGGTCGATCAGGCGCGCCGCGCCGGTGGCGTCGGCCGGATTGTTCACCTCGAGCAGACGGCTGGCGCTGCGCTCGGGCAGCGCGACTTGGGCGATCAACTCGGGGGGCAGATCGAAATCGAAATCGGAAAGCGTCAACATGCGAACGACTGGAAGCGAATTGAGACTGAATTGAGCCGAAGCCGGAGCCGGGCGGCTATGATTGCGGGACGCCGGAGCGGCCCGCGAGAGCGCGCGCCGTATGGCGGCGAACCCTTTGACAGCCGATATTGTACTTGCGAAGCAGCCCATGCCTTTGTCCGACCGCCGATTGCCCTCCGTTGCCGATGAAGTGAGCGCCGAACCCAGGCGCCGCGTCTCGCGAGGCAAGGCGGTGGCGGCGGGGAGCGACGCGGGCCAGGGTGTTGGCGCGGATGTCGAGTTGACCGCTGAAAAAGCCGCGCGACAACGCGATGAATCGGACGGCAAGGCCATCGACGAAATTAGCGGGCAACGCGTAGGCAAGCTCGCTGACGCATCTGGCGGCGCGCACGCCGACAGCCTTGCCGAGCTGTCCGCCGGCAAACTTGCCGACAAATCCGCCGGCATATTCGGCGACAAACCTGCAGGCAAGTCCGGACCCAAGGCCGCTGCGAAATCCTCCACCAAGTCCTCCGCCAAGCCCGCCGAAAAAACCGCCGACAAGCTCGCCAAGCTCGGCCTCACGCGCGACATCGACCTGGTGCTGCATCTGCCCATGCGTTACGAGGACGAGACCTCGCTGACGCCGATCGGGCATCTGCTGCCGGGCGGCATTGCGCAGACCGAAGGTGTGGTGTTCGACAACGAGATTGCCTATCGTCCGCGCCGTCAGTTGCTGGTGAAGCTGCATGACGACGCCGGCGACGAACTCGTGCTGCGCTTCCTGAACTTCTACGGCTCGCAGGTCAAGCAGATGGCGATCGGCGCGCGGCTGCGGGTGCGCGGCGACGTGCGCGGCGGTTTCTTCGGCATGGAGATGGTGCATCCGGCGGTGCGCGTGGTCGACGAAGACACGCCGCTGCCGCATGCGCTGACGCCGGTGTATCCGAGCACGGCGGGCGTGACGCAGGCGTATCTGCGCAAATCGATCGATAACGCGCTTTCGCGTACGTCATTGCCGGAGTTGTTGCCTGAGGCCGTTGCGCGCACGTGGTTGCAGCCGCTCGGCGTGCCGTCGCTGATGGAGGCCGTGCGCACGCTGCATCATCCGGGTGTGCAGTCCGATGAGACGGCGTTGATCGACGGCACGCATCCGGCCTGGGTGCGCATCAAGTTCGAAGAACTGCTCGCGCAGCAGATGTCGCTCAAGCGCGCACACGAAGAGCGCCGCACGCGCGCGGCGCCGGCCATGCCGCGTCGCAAGCTGGGCGACGAATCCGCGCTAGTCGCGCGCTTGCTGAAGGCGTTGCCGTTTTCGCTGACGGCGGCGCAGGAGCGTGTGGGCGGCGAGATCGCGCTCGACCTGACTCAGCCGCATCCGATGCAGCGGCTATTGCAGGGCGACGTCGGCAGCGGCAAGACAATCGTCGCCGCGCTGGCCGCGGCGCAGGCCATCGACGCCGGCTATCAGGCCGCGCTCATGGCGCCGACCGAAATTCTTGCCGAACAGCATGCGCGCAAATTACGTGGCTGGCTGGAGCCGCTTGGCGTGAGCGTCGCGTGGCTGGCCGGCAGTCTGAAGACCAAAGAAAAGCGCGCCGCGATCGAAGCCGCCGCGCTCGGCACGGCGCAACTCGTGATCGGCACGCACGCGATCATTCAGGACGCGGTCGAATTCGCGCGGCTTGGGCTCGTGATCGTCGACGAACAGCACCGTTTCGGGGTGGCGCAGCGGCTTGCGTTGCGCGCCAAGGCGCAGAACGCCGCCGACGGCGCGCGTGACTTCCAGCCGCATCAACTGATGATGTCGGCGACGCCGATTCCGCGCACGCTCGCCATGACGTATTACGCCGACCTCGACGTGTCGACCATCGACGAATTACCGCCCGGGCGCACGCCGATCCTGACCAAGCTCGTGTCCGACGCGCGGCGCGAGGAGGTGATCGGGCGCGTGCGCGAGGCTGCGTTGACGGGGCGTCAGGTGTACTGGGTGTGTCCGCTGATCGAGGAAAGCGAGACCTTGCAGTTGCAGACCGCGGTCGAGACTTATGAAACGCTGGTGGCCGCGTTGCCCGAGCTGAAGGTTGGCCTTGTGCACGGGCGACTTGCGCCGGCTGAGAAAGCGGCGGTGATGGATGCGTTTACTCGCAACGAGGTGCAGTTGCTGGTGGCCACGACGGTGATCGAAGTGGGCGTGGATGTGCCGAATGCGTCGTTGATGGTGATCGAGCATGCCGAGCGGTTTGGGCTTGCGCAGTTGCATCAGTTGCGTGGGCGGGTGGGGCGTGGGAGTGCGGCTTCGGTTTGTGTGCTGCTTTATACGGGGCCTTTGTCGATGACTGCGCGCGCGCGGCTTCAGACTATGCGCGAGACGACCGATGGGTTTGAGATCGCCAGACGGGATCTGGAGATTCGCGGACCGGGGGAGTTTTTGGGGGCGCGGCAGTCGGGTGCGGCGATGCTCAGGTTTGCGGATCTCGAGAATGATCAGTGGCTCATTGAGCCAGCGCGGGAGGCGGCGGCTGAGTTGCTGGAGAAGTATCCCGAGGTGGTGATGCAGCATCTGGCCAGGTGGCTTGGGGCTCGGGAGCAGTATTTGAAGGCGTGATGTTGGTGGTTTTTTTTGCCTGCGCGGCGCGTTTGGGGCCGGTTTGGGGTTTGTTGGCCTTTCCTTGCTTTGTTAGTGGTCTATTGGCGTTGCCCCTGTGCGG
>NZ_JARESX010000096.1:0-21218 GCF_046026435.1 Paraburkholderia sp. RL17-381-BIF-C
GTGGCAGCGTTCGATGAATTCCGCATGCGTAGCCGGATAGCGGACGTCGATACCCATCACCTCGTTCCAACGGTTCGCCACGGGCGCGAGGCACGGATAAAGCGCGGTACGCAAATCCGCGATCAACGGCGGCAGCGGATAAGCGAAATACTTGTATTCGCCGCGGCCGAAACCATGCCGCGCCATCACGACGCGGCTGCGGAACAGGGCTTCGCGCGGGTAGAGCGCAGTCAGCGCATCGCATTCCCCGGCACTGAGCAGATTACGCAGCATCGCGCAGCCATACGCGTTCAAGCCTTCTTCTATTTCGAACCAGTCGACCGACCCGATGCGCTGCGCAAGCGAGCCGGCCGTCTGCGCCTCACCGTCTTTGAGATCCGGCTTCTGGATCGCACCGGCTCCGAACTCCAACTCCAGCGAGTGCGACTGTTGACCCTTCGCAATCGTATCCATGAACTCTCTCCATCACGCTATTACCAGAACGATGACTGAGTGTAAGTACAGGCGTTCTGTCACGCCCTCCGACTCTTGCTCTTCAATTCTGCGCGTTTCGCAGTCGTTGCTCGGGCAACGGGTGCATGATGTTCAGAACGATCCAGCCCCGGCGCGAGCCGTGCGCTTCCGCACGCGGCAGTCCTGCGAACTTTAAGCAAATCCCGACGCCCGCTTTGAAAATGCCGACTTCGCGCGACGTGCTGCCCTGTTCATAGTAAAACCCTGTTAGGCCCAACGCACATCCGGAGACTTTGCCTATGTCTGCTTCCCCGCAGAAACTCGACGACTGGCTCGACAAGGAGATGGTGGCCGAAGACGACATCACGGCCTTTCCGCTGACGGCAATGGCCGCCACGCTCGATCGCGAAGAACACGGCGATAGCGTGCCGCCGCTCTGGCACTGGCTGTACTTTCTGCCGACTGCGCCGATGTCCGAGGTCGGCCCCGACGGCCATCCAAAGCGCGGCGGTTTTTTGCCCCCCGTGCCGCTGCCGCGCCGCATGTGGGCCGGCGGCCGTCTGACGTTTCACGCGCCGCTGAAAGTGGGTGAGCGCGCCACGCGGACCTCGACCATCGCCAATATCGAAGACAAGACCGGCCGGTCCGGCCGTCTCGTGTTCGTCACGGTGCAGCACACCATTGAAGCGGGCGGCGAACTGAAGCTCGAAGAGGAGCACGACATCGTCTATCGCGACGAGCCGCAGGAGGGCGCGCGGCCACCTCAGCCGCAACTCGCGCCGGAAGGGGAAACGTGGCGTCGCACGATCGATGCCGGCCCCGTCATGCTGTTCCGCTACTCGGCGCTGACCTTCAATAGCCATCGGATTCACTACGACTACCCGTACGTGACGGAGGTCGAGGGCTATCCGGGACTAATCGTGCATGGTCCATTGATTGCGACGCTGCTGGTCGACCTGGTGCGCCGCGAACAACCGGACGCCACGCTGCAGAGTTTCGCCTTCAAGGCGGTGCGCCCGACATTCGCGGGTCAGGCGTTCACGGTGTGCGGCAAGCCATTCGCCGACGGCAAGATCATCGACCTGTGGGCCAAAGACCACGAAGGCTATCTGACTATGCGCGCTACCGCGGCGCTTGCGTGAGATTCAAGCGATTCGATCGTTCAGCGGCGATTGCGCTCGGAGGTCACCGCACCGCGAAGCCGCATGGCCGCGCTCATGAGTCCATCGCGTGCCCCGCTTTTGTGCGCGAGTCCGGCTGGCGGGCGCATCGACGATGCTCGCCCGCGATCGCAACACCGCGTTCAGCACGAAGCGGGCAGCGCCGCGTCGCTTTCGCATTCGGCCAACAATGAGAGCAGCTTGTCCAGCGCGAACGGTTTCCTGAGAAAGCCTTTGACGGGCAACGCGGGCGCCTCGCCGCTGCCGCTTGTCAGAATGACGGGTACGGACGCCAGTTCACTGCGCGCCTGCATCGATTCGATCAGCTCGGCGCCGTCCATATTGGGCATGCGCCAGTCACACACCACGGCGCTGACGCGCGTGCGCTGCAGTCGTTCAAAAGCTTCGGCGCCGTCCGCCGCCGTGGCGACCGTGTAACCACGGCCGACCAGCACGGCGCGCAGCGCGGACAATGCCTCGGGTTGGTCGTCGACCAGTAATACGCGACTCATAATGCTTATGCCTGAAATGTCGGTTGGACTGGGCCCCGGATGTTCGTGGCGCCAGTCGTGACAGGGGGGGCGGGCTGAATTGCCACGCGTTGAGGTCCTGTCGAGCCGCAAGTAAAAGCAAGGGCTGTGCCTGACACTTGATTCGCGCCAATTTATTTGGCCTTTGTCCTGTGAGCGCTGAAGGCGCGTCAGCCTCTGCCTTCATCATGCATGGCGATTCCACGATACCGCCAACGGCAGCCCGTATTTCCAATAAGAAACGAGTGCGACGCGGCCGGAGCGCGGTTACCGCTCCGGCGCCGTCACAGGCGAAAGCCGGCAGCGAAGCATACGACCCGTGCGTTACTCAAGCTCAGTAAGCCTTCAACAGTCTTTTGCCCGCCGTTACCGGGCAAATACCCTTGCCGCCAGAAAAACCCGCGTGTATAGTTTCCGAACTTACTCTTGTTTCGCATCGGAAATAAAAGGGATCTTCATGGACGCTTCCACCATTCTCGCCGACCTCGGCATCGCCCACGCGGCGCAAGCCGGCGACATCGCGGTTCATTCGCCCATCACCGGCGAACTCATTGGCCGCGTGGCCAGCAACACCGTGGCGGAAGTCGACACGGCTCTCGCTCAGGCGAAAGAGGCGTACACCGTCTGGCGCAACGTCCCGGCGCCGCGCCGCGGCGAACTGGTGCGTCTGCTAGGCAACCGTCTGCGTGAGAAGAAGCAGGCGCTCGGCAGCATCATCACGCTCGAGACCGGCAAGATTCTCCAGGAAGGCATGGGCGAAGTGCAGGAAATGATCGACATCTGCGATTTCGCGGTGGGTCTGTCGCGCCAGTTGTACGGTCTGACCATCGCCTCGGAGCGTCCTGGGCATCGTATGGCGGAAACGTGGCATCCCATGGGCACTTGCCTCGTGATCTCGGCATTCAATTTCCCGGCTGCGGTGTGGTCGTGGAATGCGGCGCTCGCGCTGGTCTGCGGCAACGCCGTGATCTGGAAGCCGTCGGAAAAGACGCCGCTCACCGCGCTCGCCGTCAATCAGATTCTCAACGAGGCACTGCAAGAGTTCGGCGATGCACCGGCCGGCCTCACCGCGCTGATCAACGGCGGCCGCGATGTGGGCGCGAAACTGGTGGCCGATCCGCGCGCGTCGATTGTCAGCGCCACGGGTAGCACGGAAATGGGCCGCACCGTCGGCGTGGAAGTGGCGAAGCGCTTCGGCCGCTCGCTGCTCGAACTCGGTGGCAACAACGCGGGCATCGTCACGCAAACGGCGGATCATGAACTCGCCATGCGCGGCATTCTGTTCTCGGCGGTGGGGACGGCCGGGCAGCGTTGCACGTCGCTGCGCCGTCTGTTCGTGCACGAGAGCGTGTACGACAAAACCATCGAACGTCTGAAGCAGTTGTACAGCAAGGTGCCGATCGGCAACCCGCTGGAAAAGGGCACGCTGATGGGGCCGCTGATCGACAAGCAATCGTATGGCCGCATGCAGGAAGCGCTGCAACAGGCCGCGGCTGAAGGCGGCAAGGTCTTCGGCGGCGAGCGCGTCGACGTGAAGGGCTATGAAGGCGGCTACTACGTGCGTCCGGCGATTGTCGAAATGCCGTCGCAAACGGCAGTGGTGCTGAAGGAAACGTTCGCACCGATTCTGTACGTGCTGCGCTACACGGATTTCGCCGATGCTGTCGAAGCGAACAATGCGGCGGTGCACGGTCTGTCGTCATGTGTATTCACAACCGATCTGCGCGAAGCTGAACGCTTCCTGTCCGACTCGGGCAGCGACTGCGGCATTGCGAACGTCAACATCGGGCCGAGCGGCGCGGAAATTGGCGGCGCGTTCGGCGGCGAGAAAGAAACCGGCGGCGGCCGCGAGTCGGGTTCGGACGCGTGGAAAGCCTATATGCGCCGCGCCACCAACACGGTCAATTACTCGTCGGCATTGCCGCTCGCGCAAGGTATCGACTTCAATATCGGCTGATACCGCTCGCGCAATCCGTTCGTTTATCCGTAACAGGCAGCGGCGCATTCACGCGCCGCTGCGGCTTTGCCCAACCTTCTTCAGCAATCCGTTTGCGCCGCCGGCGTTGAGAGCGGCCACGCTACTCGTGGGGTAAGACGTGAGTTCCAAAGTCGTGATCGTCGGCGGTGGGGTGATCGGCAGTTCGATTGCGTATTTCTTGCGGCTGTCCGATCCGACAGTCAGCGTCACGGTGATCGAGCGCGATCCGACTTATGCGCGCTCGTCGTCGGCATTATCGGCGGCGTCGATCCGGCAGCAATTCTCCACGCCGCTTTCCATTCAGATGTCGCTGTACGGCATCGAGTTTCTGCGCTCGATCGGTGAACGGCTCGAAGTCGACGGCGCCAAACCGTCGATCGATCTGCACGAAGGCGGTTACCTGTTCCTCGCGACGCCGGCCGGCGAGACGACGCTGCGCGAGAATCACGCACTGCAAAAAAGTCTCGGCGCCGATATCAGTCTGCTGGACAAAGCTGCATTGCAAGCACGCTTTCCCTGGCTCAATACAGAAGACCTCGTGGCCGGTGCGTACGGTGAGAGCGGCGAAGGCTGGTTCGACGGCTACGGGCTCGTGCAGGCGCTGCGCAAGAAGGCGCAATCGCTCGGCGCGCGCTACATCGCGGCGGACGTCACCGCGCTCCAGCGCGACGGCAAACGTGTGACTCACGTGCAGACCGCGAACGGCGAGACCTATGCCTGCGACGTGGTGGTCAATGCCGCCGGCGCGTGGTCACGCAAAGTCGCGCAGATGGTCGGTATCGACATTCCGGTTTATGCGCGGCGCCGCAGTATTTTCAATGTCACCTCGCCGGGGCAGCTCGAACGGTGTCCGTTGCTGATCGATCCGACCGGCGTGTATTTCCGCCCGGAAGGCAAATCGTTTATCTGCGGGACGTCACCCTCGGCGGATAATGACCCCGACGATCTGCCGCTCGACGAAGTCGATCACGCGCTATTCGACGATGTGATCTGGCCGACGCTCGCGCATCGCGTGCCGCAATTCGAAGCGCTGCGTGTGCAGAATTGCTGGTCTGGCTACTACGAATACAACGTGCTCGATCAGAACGCGATCATCGGCTACCACCCGGATGTCGATAACTGTATTTTCGCCAACGGCTTTAGCGGACACGGTTTGCAGCAAGGACCCGCAACGGGCCGCGGCATCAGCGAACTGATTCTGCATGGCCGCTATACGACGCTCGATCTGGGCTCGTTGAGTTTCACGCGAGTGCTCGAAAACCGGCCTATCGTGGAGAAAAACGTGGTGTAGCCGCGCGCGCCGGGGTGATGCGAAAAACGCAATACGTAGTGCGTAGATATCGTTTGCCGCTCACCCTGACACTGGCCACAATCGACGCCGATCCTCCCTCTAGAGATAAGCGGCCCGTCACCATGTTCACGTTCAATCCCGCATTCGAAGCACCGACCGGTTCGCCGATTCGCGAGCTTTTCAAGTATCTGGCGCAACCCGGTATGATCTCGTTCGCCGGCGGCTATCCGGCGAGCGATTTATTCGATCGTGAAGGACTCGACGCCGCCGCGGCACGGGCGACACAGCACTCCACGCTTTGCCTGCAATACGGCCCCACCGACGGCCTCGTCGTCCTCAAGGAACAACTCGCGCATTTAATGATGCGCCGAGGCACCCCTTGCACGCCGCAGGAATTGCTCGTGACGACCGGTTCGCAGCAGGGCTTCGATCTGCTGCTGCGCGTGATGGTCGCGCCCGGCGACGTGGTGCTGGTCGAACAGCCCGCCTATCCCGCGACCTTGCAGGCGCTCAAGCTGCAAGAGGCCGATGTGGTCACGATTCCCGTCGATCAGAATGGCCTCGACGTCGACGCGCTCGCCGCGCAGCTCGAGTCGGGCATGCTGCGCCGCGCGCCGAAGCTGCTGTACACCGTGCCCACCTTCGCCAATCCGACCGGTGCGACCTTGTCGCTCGAACGTCGCATGGCGTTGCTGAAACTGGCGGCGCGTTACCGCTTTCTGATCGTCGAAGACGATCCCTATGGCGATCTGCGCTTCAGCGGCGCAGCACTGCCTTCGCTGCTCGCGTTGAGCGAGCAGGTGCCGGGTTCACGCGATTGGGTCGTGCATTTCTCCAGTCTGTCGAAGATCGTCGCGCCCGGCCTGCGCGTTGGCTGGATGCTCGCGCATGCGGAGATTCTGCGCCGTTGCGTGGTCGCCAAGCAGACGGTCGACCTGTGCAGCTCGCCGTGGACCCAGGCGATTGCCGCGGAGTACCTCGCAAGCGGCGCGCTCGAGCGGCATTTGCCGCGCATCGTCGACGCCTATGCCGTGAAATGCCGCACGCTGTGCGACGCGCTGGAAGCGCAACTGCCGGAGCACATTGCGTTTCATCGCCCGGCTGGCGGCATGTTCGTGTGGGCGCGACTGAAAGCCGGTCAGAATGCGTCCGATTATCTGCGCGCTTGTATCGAGCGCAATGTGATGTTTGTGCCGGGCGTGGCTTTCTATAAAGACAATATCGATACCGCCGCGCTGCGCTTGTCGTTTGCCGCGCCCGGCGTAGCCGATATCGAAACCGGCGTGCAGAGAATGAAACAGGCGCTCGAACGGTTTTGACAGCGGCTAAGACAGATCGATATCAAAGTAGTAAGCGCGATGCGCAATTAACCCGGCGGCCACTCTCTGTGCCGCCGGGTTTTTTACATGCGCGTTTAATTGCGTGGATTTAGCATAAAACCCGCGTACCGTAATGCCTTGCATGACCGTTCACGGATAAAGGCATTATTCACGGCGCGCTGGACGCAAGGGGCGTGCATGCCTAGCAAATAATCTCCGATCCTGTTCGTGCCGGTTTGGCGAATCAGATCGCCGCATCGAATGGACTCGGTTCCCAATCGTCTTAATTAGACGTGTGTCCGATTTTTGTCAAACCTTGAAGTGGCACGACTGTTAAATAGGAAGTGCCGTTGGTTTTGCGTTAAAAATATCGGTTATCATCGCTGCCTTCGGCCATGATCCCGCTGGTTTAATCCGCCGGGCATTCCCGTTAATACCGTCGCATCGAACCAGAAGAAATCAGATGAAGATGTCGCGAAAAAAGAGTGCAATCCTGGTTGTCGGTCTTCTGGTTGTGGCCGGCGTGGTCATTCAGGCGGTGTGGCGTCCATTTGCGCATCGCAAAGCCGCCGGGAATGGCGAAATCGTCCTCGACATTCATCACCCTGACGCGGTGATCGACAGTGAAGCGCTCTCGCGATTGCCGCGCGACATTCTGAGCGTGCCATTGCTGCACGACGTGCTCACGCAAGACTTCGTCGACTACTACGAATCGAGCAATACGCGGCTGTCCGCCGAGGGCGCGCTGCGCCGGCTCGCGTTCGAACATCAGCTCGACTGGCGCGACGAAGTGATCCGCCGTGTATTCGACGAACCCGCGCACGTGCTGCTGTGGCGCTCGCCTGACGGCCGCCTCGGCTACTGGGTGATGTCGATGCATCGCAACGGTTTTGCGAAGCTGCTGCAAGGCGTCGGCAATGTCGCCACGAGCGACGCGCAATTGAGCCAGGTAGCGAAGCTCTCCGGTGACGTGCCGGTCTACGCATTGAAACTGGCGGTAGGCCGCACGCTGCTATTCGCCAGCAAGGACGACCGGCTGGTCGTACTGTCCGCGCCCGGCGTGCTGCTCGACGAGAAGGGCGGCCTGCTCAGCGAGCGGGCCGATGCGGTGTCCGCGATGCTCTCCTCGGGCCGCGACGATGCAGCGCGCGCCTATCAGCTCGACGCACCCGGCGAGGCGCCGAAGGGTCACCGGCTGGTGGTGTCGGCCAACTATCTGTCGTTCGGTTATCAGGCGTTCTTCTCCGGCATCGACGCACTGCGCTTCGATTTTTCGTCGAATGCTTCGGGACATGCAGCGGCGAACTGGCAAACCTCGGCGCTGATCGACCCGGGCAAGTTACCGCAGCAGTGGAACGGCGCCGATTTGTGGCGTGCGTTGCCGGCCAACCCAGCGGCCTGCACGAGTTTGCCGGCGGACTGGAAAGAAGCCTCGGGTCTGCTGGGCAAGGTGGCCGGCGACGCGGATAACGCTGCCGCGATTGGCGATCAGCTCGCCGGTCCCGCGGCGGTGTGCTGGTATGCGAAGTCCACGCTGGTCGCCCCGGTGTTCGTCGCGCGCGTGAAGAAGCAGGACGCGGCCGGTGTCGCCGCATTGAAGGCGGCGCTCGGCAAGACCTTCGGCGATGTGATCGGTGCCTATGAAGCGAAGGCCGCCAAAACGGACGGCGCGGACTCGTCGGCTTATCGCCGCTTGCCGGTCACCACGCGCGACCAGAGCGCGGATGTCACCGTGTGGCAGCGTCCCGTCAGCGCGCGGTCGGGCACGGCACTGACGAGCAAGGCGTCGTTCGCGTCGCAGTTGTCGGCGGAGCGCTATTTTCCGGTTACGCTCGCCCTCGCGCACGGCTATCTGATCTTCTCGCCGGACGGGCGACTCGTCGACGACACGCTCGCGGTGCTCGACAAGCGCTATCCGGCGCTGGCCGATACGCTCGCGCCGCAGCGTCTGCCACGCACGATTCTGACGCTCACGCCTTCGTCGGCCGCCGCGCTGATCGAACGCGAGGCGGGCGCGGCGTTGCCGGCGGATCAGGAAGCGGTGTTCCGCAACGCGTCGCGCACGCATCTCGTGCCGAAGCTGCACGCGCTCGCTCATTACCCGCCGGTCTCGCTGACGCTGCCGCAAAACCTGCCCGGCTCGACAGGCTGGGTGCCGGTGGAGTGGTGGTTCGATCGCGCGAAAGCCGGTGCCGGTTCGACAGAAAGCGCTGCGGATACGCCCGCGGATCAACCCGGCACCGAGGGCGACTGAGTGCGCCGCCTTCGCGTACCCGACGCGACAGTCGCGACGTGCGTGCCTGAGCGCGCGCCGCAAGGCACGGTCGCCGCAAGGCCAGCGCAGCCCACGCATGCTGCGCAGCCGACGCATGCCGCGCAGTCCGCGCATGTTGCGCAGTCAACGCGGTCCGTGCATGCGGCGCAGTCCACACATACCGCGCCTGTCGCACGCCATGCCGCCACCGCCTCGCGCCGCGCGTGGCTCGCAGGCGTTGCATGTGCATTCGCCGTCGCGAGCCTCGCGCCCTACACCCCTTACGCACACGCGCTCACCAGCACCACCGCATCGCCCGACCCCGACGCACTCTCACCGCAGCAATCGGCGGCATTTCGCGCGTGGTTCGTGCGTATCGTCGACCAGCAGATGCGGCGCGGACCCACGCCGCGCTGGACCCAACGCGACTGCGCGGGGCTCGTGCGCTTCGCGGTCGGCGAGACGCTCAGGCCGCACGACACCCGATGGCTGCGCGCCAACGGCATGACCAGTCTCGCGGATACCAGCAGCATGCCGCCCGAACTGCAACTGTCCGCAGCGCAGCGCACGATCGCCAACCGCTGGACGCAGCTCGATGGTTCCACCGGCGCGTACGCATCGGCAATCGCACTGATTCAACGCAACAGCCGTTTTGTTTCGAAGGACGTGAACCAGGCGCTGCCTGGTGATCTGCTGTTCTTCGACCAGGGCGACGACCAGCATCTGATGATCTGGCTGGATCGCTACATCGCTTATCACACAGGCACCGTCACGCCGACCGATACCGGTCTGCGCGCCGTGGCCGTTTCCGACCTGATGCAATGGAAAGATTCCCGCTGGCAGCCGCTCGACGGCAATCCGAATTTCGTCGGCGTGTTTCGTTTGGACTTTCTGACACCATGACCCGAATGATTTCCGTCACGCCATCGCGCGGTTGGTTGGGCAACGCGCGCCGTCGCGCGGCATGCGCGTTCGCGGCGCTGCTTCCCGTCTTATTCGCGGCCATGACGTTCGCCGTCGCACCGGCTGCTTATGCGGACGACGAAGCGTCGAACACCGCCGCCGATGCCAACATCGCGGGAAATCCAACGTTGCAGACGGCGCCGTCGAGCAACTTCAGTTCGCAGAAGGTGGACGGTCAGCCGTTCTTCCTGCTCTCGGACGCGAGCTTCGCCAGCGATCAACTCGCGCAGGTGCGGCTCGAAGCGCCTGGCCGCGACTTCAAGGACGCGTTGCAGGCGTACGGCGGCGCGGATATCGTCGTGTATCGCGTGCCGAAGCCGCTCGACTTTCTGAAGGCGCAGAAGAATCTGCACCGACTGAATGTCGCGCCGAATTATCAGGGTGAAGGGCTGGCGAATACGCTCGCGTATCTGTGGGACCGCTGGTTCACCGAAGCGCGCCGCGCGTGGCAGCGTGTGCTGTCTTTCGCGACCCGCAGCAAGGCGACCGAAGCGGCGCCGCAATTCAAGCTCGGCGAGCAGACCGGCAAGCAGACGCAATTCGAGCCGAACTCGCAATTCGCGCCGCTCAAAGGCTACGACATGGTCGCGCGTTTCCGCTATCCGATCTGGGACGCAAAAGTGATCCAGCCGCCCAAGGGTGTGAATCTCGCGGGCAGTAGCAGTAACTTTATCGAAGCCAGCGCAGGCAACGTGATGATTCCGGTCGGCAAGCTGCCGCCGGGGCTGTATATCGTCGAGGCGGTGATCGGCAATTATCGCGCGCATACGCTCTTGTTCGTGTCCGACACGGTGGCGGTCGTCAAAGCCGCGCCGAACGGCATGCTGGTATGGACCACGCGGCGCGACAACGGCAAGCCGGTCGCGAATACGGAAGTGAGCTGGACCGACGGCGTGGGCGTCCTGCAAAGCGGCACGACCGGCAACGACGGCGCGCTGGTGCTGCAACACGTGAGCCCCGAGCGCAGCTATGTGCTCGGCACCGATCCGCAGGGCGGTGTGTTCGTCTCCGAGAATTTCTATTACGACAGCGAGATCTATAACACGAAGATCTACGCGGTCACCGACCGGCCCATGTACCGGCCGGGCGATCCGGTACATGTGAAGTTCATCGGCCGCACGTTCCAGAACGCGACGCAATCGTCCGCGCCCGCCGAGGCCGATCTCAAGCTCGACGTGCTCGATCCGAACGGCGCGCCGGTGTCGAGCAGCAAGGTGCATTTCGCTTCCGACACGGGCGCGGATACCGCGTTCACACTGCCCGCCGACGCCACCGCCGGCGGCTACACGTTGCGCTTCGACTACAACGGCGATGTATACGGCAGTGCATTTCGCGTCGCCGAATATGTGAAGCCGCACTTCGACGTGAACCTCTCGATGGATAAAGCCGACTATGCGACCGGCGAGGCGCTGAAGGGCAAAATCCAGTTGCGCTATCCGGACGGCAAGCCGGTGCGCGATAGCAATATCTCGGTCACATTGCGCGCGCAAAAAGTGACGATCGTCGACGGCGAATTGCGTTATGCGGGTCTGTTCCCGGTCAAGCTCGACCAGCAGGAGTTGAAGACGGACAGCGACGGCAATGCGAGTCTCACGCTGCCGGCCGCGAAGGAGCCGAGCCGCTATGCGTTGACGCTGTTCGCGCAGGACGGCGCGGCGTACAAGGTGCGAGTGACACGTGAAGTACTGATCGCGCGCGGCGCCACACCGTATCGTTTGACCACGGCCAAATCGTTCTCGCAACCGAAGGAATCGGTCAGCTTCGATCTGCAGGCGCTTGGTGCGATCGATCCCGCTTCGCATGCGCCGTCGAAATACGAATGGACGCGTCTCGAATCGCAAACGCATGGCGAAGGCGCGTTGAAGGGCACGAGCGCGGGCGGCAAGCTGTCGTTCCCGGTGCAATTCGGCGAACCGGGCTCGTACATGCTGTCGGTCAAAGATGACCAGGGCAACCTGCTCGCCGCCGCCAGCCATTGGGTTGCGGGCGACGGCGTGAAGGCGATTCCGGGCAGTGTCGAGATCGTGTTCGATCGCGACAGGTACAAGATCGGCGATACCGCCGAAGCGCTGATCACGTTCCCGATGCCGGTCGACGACGCGTTGCTCACGCTCGAACGCGACAACGTGGAACGTCGCGCGCTGCTGACTGCAGGCGGCGACTGGCTGCAACTGCAACGCGTCGCGCCGTCGCAATGGAAAGCGCGTATCAAGGTGGGCGCTGATTTCGCGCCGAACATGACGTTCTCGGTGCTGTACGTGCACGCCGGCGAATACGTGTTCCAGAACGCGGGCATCGTGGTCGCCCAACCGCAGATCGAACTCAACGTGAAGAGCGACAAGCCGGTGTACGGTCCCGGCGACACAGTCACCCTGAATCTCGACAGCACGGTGAACGGCAAACCGGAAGCGGCGAACCTGACCGTGAGCGTGGTCGATGAGATGGTCTACGTGTTACAGCCGGAGATCGCGCCGAATATCGTCGATTTTTTCTATCACCCGCGCCGGAATAACGTGCGGACTTCGTCGAGCCTGTCGTTCATCACCTACGACCTCGCGCGCTCGCCGTTGAAGGGCGCGCCGGGCGGACCACAGCGCGCGAACTACAACGAGCGCGGTGTGAAAGTGCTCGAACGGCCGCGCCGCGACGATCAGGACACGGCCGCGTGGGAAGCGAACCTGAAAACCGACGCGAACGGTCACGCCACCATGACGTTCAGGATGCCGGATTCGCTGGCGCGCTGGCGCATTACCGTGCGCGCCGCGGCGCCGGATGGCATGGTCGGTCAGCGTACCGCCTACGTGCGCTCGGACAAGGCGCTGTATCTGAAGTGGAGCGGGCCGTCGCATTTCCGCGTCAACGATCAGCCCGCCATCGACATGATCGCTTTCAATCAGACCGACGCGGACATGGACGCGCAGTGGGTCGTGGAGGGCGGCGGCCTTTCGTTGAATCAGAAGGTCACGCTCAAGCGTGGCGCGAACTATTTGCGCCTGCCGAGCGGCGCGCTGAAAGATGGCGTGATCAACGCGACATTGCGCAGCGCGGGTAAAGATGTGGATCGTTTGCAAACCACGATTCATCTGGACGCGAGCGGCTGGCTCGATCTGCATCAGAGCACGCTGGCGCTCGACGGCACGAACAAGCCGCTCAATCTGCCGCAAGACGCGCAGGACGTCAGTGTGCGATTCATTGGCAGCGCGCAGAGCCAGTTCATGCGCGTCGCCGACGATCTGATCGCCTATCCGTACGGTTGCGCCGAGCAGACTTCGAGCCGCCTGATTCCGCTCGCGCTCGCGCATGATGCGATCGGCCACGCCGACAACGCGAGTTCGACGCAAGGGCTCGAAGCGCTGCTGCGCAATCAGCGGCAGCGTCTGGCCATGCTGGCGGGCGTCGGCGGCACCTTCGGCTGGTGGGGCGATACCACCGGCGGCAGCGCGCTGATCACGGCTTACGCGTATTACGCGGACTGGCTCGCGAGCCGCAGCCTCGGCATCAGCCTGCCCGCCGACAACTGGCAGCATGCCATGGACGTCTATCGCGACGCGGGTGCGAAAGAGCCGCTGCTGCATCGCGCACTGGCCTTGTGGTTGATGCAGCAGATGGGCTTGCCGGTTGCGACGCCGGTGTCGGGCGTGGCCGCCGACCTGATGAGCGACGCGGCCGCCACGGCCAATGCGCCGGCGCGCAACGGCACGTATAACGCGTCGGACAGCATCGTGTTCGCGCAAGCCGATTCGCCGCGCGGCAAACAGATGGCGACGCTGCTGATCGCGAGCATGGCGCGCAGCGCGAATGCTCAATTGCCCGATGGTTTCGACGCTGCGGCGAGCGCCGCGCGTACTGCGTTGAGCAGCGATCCGGCACCGCTCGTGCAAAGCCTGCTGGTCATGTCCGGCGGCGACGGCGGCGCGGCAGTCGATGCATCGGCTTTGCTCGCGAAGAGCAGCGCCGATTACCCGACGCTCGATCGCGCGCTGACGCTCCTGTGGTTGCGCAAGGCATTGGGCGGCGAGGTGGCGGCGGCGTCGTTGCCGTCGCTGCAAGGCTCGGGCTGGACGCGCGCCGCGACGCCCACCGGCACGCCGCTCTACAAGTGGGCGGGCGCGACGCTGCCGGCCACGCTCGACGCCGGCGCCGCGCGCACTGACGTCAACGCGCTGGTCTCGTTCCGCAGTCACACGAGCGAGGACAGCCGTCTGAACATCACTGTTGCGCGGCGTTTCTACAAGCTCGAACCGGTCGAGATCGCAGCCGATCCGAAGAAAAAAGATGCGGCGGCCGAGAGCCAGGTGGGCCGCTCCGCGTTCACCGCGCGTCCGGTTAAGCAGGGCGATGCGATCGACAGCAATGCGCTCTACGTCGACGAAGTCACGCTCACGCCGCGCTCGGGCAACGCGTACCACTACGGCTTGCTCGACGTGCCGCTGCCGCCGGGCGGCGATGTCGAGGCGACGAGCTGGGGCGTGTCGATCGACGGGCTGCCGGGCGCGAAAGAGGGCGTGAGCGGTCCGCAGCCGTTCCAACGCGTGGCGTCCTACGAGATGGGCGAGCTCGCATATCACCAACCCGTGCCGTTGCTCGACCGGCCGGTCACGCTGCGGCAACTGGTGCGCTTAGCGTTGCCCGGCACGTTCGCGCTGCCGCCCGCGCGCTATTTCCGCATGTATCAGCCGGACGCGAAGGCGTTCGAAGGCGGCAAGAGCGATCGCGTGACGACGTTGCGCATCCAGTAAGCGAGACGAGACCGCCATGTTCCGCGCGCTACGGCCTTTAAGCGATCGTCTGGCAGCCACGCTGCGGATCGCGCTCGCCGTGAGCGTGGTGTGCGGTTTCAACGGAACGGCAACGGACGCGGCGGCTTCGTCTTCAACTGTGTCGGCCACGGCCTCCGCGCCGCAGATGCTGCGCTTTGCCTGGTTGCGCGACGGCCAGGACCGGCTTTGGCAAGCCGACGGCAGCGGCACGCCGGTCGGCTTCTCGCCTCAGGCCGCGAATGACTTGCCACGCACGCTTGAGACGCCGCTCGGCAGCTTGTGGAAACTGTTCGTCTACGGCTATCTGGTGGATCGCAACATCGCCACCCCGGATTACGCCTGCAACGGCGACGACCCGGAAGAAGTGTATTGCTGCATGACCGGCGGCCACATCGATCGCGAACATGCGTTGGTGCAGTCGTGCGGACTCTTTTTCGAGCCCGCGCGCCTGCAACTCGATTCCACCGACTGGCGCAAGTACTGGACTGCCGCTCACGCGCCCGTCTGGTTGCGCGATCTGCACGCCATGACCCCGGCGCGCCGTGTGCCGGTAGCCGAATTGCTCGCCGCGTTGCAGGCCATGCCGAGCCGGCCGCGCGAAGCGGCCGCGAGCACGCTCGTATCGGTGCTGACCAGCGGACGCGGCGAAGGCACGGTGTCGCTGTACGGCAGTGTCCTGCGCGCCAAGACCTGGACGATGCCGGATCCGGCGCGGCCGGGTGCTTCGATTGGCGGCGCGGCTGGCTGGCTCGCCGACGGCACGCCGGTGTGGCTGGGCGGTTCGGGTGGCAGCGCGCGCGTGCTGGCGGCCGCCGCGCCGCACATCGCGCCGCTGCTCACGCAGATCACCGTGCCGGACGATACGGCTTGCGTGCTGGTCGATTTCTTCAGCCGCTATCCGATTCGCGAAGTGCTCGGCGATAAAGGGCCGGCCTCCGTAACGGACGGTCCATTGCGCGGGGATTTCCGGGTCGGCTTTGTGAATGGCAATTGGGCGCGCGTGACGAGCCGCGGCGAATTGCGGCTCGATCGCGATGCTGTGGGCGCGCCGCAAGTGGTCGGCCGGTTCGGCATGAACGACTATGTGGCGCGCGTGGTCGAGCGCGAAGGCGACACCAGCCAGCCGGAGGCGGCCAAGGCGCTGGCCGTCGCGGCGCGAACCTACGTCGTGCAACATGGCAGCCACGATCACGGCTGTTTGCGTATCGACGACAGCAGCAGCACGCAGCGCGTCCTGCCGCGCGCGCCGACGGCAGCCGCGCGTCATGCCGCCGATCTGACCGATGCGCTCGTGCTGACCGGCGTGCCCGTCCAGTATCACCACGACAAGGCCGCGCCGGGACAGATGAGTTGGTTGGCCGCGAAGGCCTCCGCTCAAACCGGCTTGACGTTCGACGCCATTCTCGCGCGCAACTGGCCGCAAGCGACGCTGACGTCGTTCCAGAGTCCGTTATCGGGTGACTGCATCGCGGTGGCCGGCGCGCAGGCCTGGCTGCAGCGCAACGCGCTTTTGTGGGCGCGGCGCATGGACGGCGCGGCGGGCTACGAAACCCCAGATCTGCCCGCGGTGTGCGCGGTGCGCGAAGGGCGGCCGTATGCCGACGCGCAGCGCAATCGCGTGTACGTGTATCGCTTGCAGACCGAAGAGGATCGGATCGCGTTGGCGCATGAATATATTCACCTCGCGTTCCAGCATCATCCGCGTGGTCTCGATGAGACGTTCGTCGAGCGGACCGCGCGCACGCTGATTCGTACCGACAATCCGATCCAATGAATATCGTCACGCGCTTGCCGTTATGTCTGTAGAGCCGGCCGTCTTTGGTGCGTCATGCGGGCGTCTGCTCGGGCGTGAAGCGTGACTGTGGTACGTAAATTAGCAGGGCGATTTCGATTCGACCGGCTACAACGTCGATACGCGCTTCGCACGATGGCGCCGTGATCGGGACGACGCTGAAGCAGTGGTTCCACGAACCCACGCCGAACGAATGCCATGAAAACGAGGGTCGTGCCGCTGCGCAAGATCGGCGACCTGATGCTCGCGAACTGCGAGTGACTTTGACAGCGGGATGGGAGCAGTGAAGATGAAGGTCAAGACGACGGGTTGGATGAAAGCGAGTCACAAGTTGTTCGCAATAGCCTGTTTGGCCTGCCTGCAGGCAGCGCCGGCGGCGTATGCGAGCGACATCGACTTTGCCGCGCCGTTGAATGGCTGGCGCAACACGAGCGGTGACAGCGAGCGTTATACGCAGGACGTGCATTACCCGGCAGTGTCGGTATCGACGCCGGAAGGGCAGTCCAGATTCGCGCTGATCGAAGGGCAGATCCGCAATACGCCGAAGAAGAAGGGCACCACGGTGGGCACGCTCGTGGTCGACGGCACGCCATTGCCGCAGCGCGTGGAAGAGGACGGCAAGTTCTCGCGGCCTTACGCGTTTCCTGCGGGCAGTAACGGCGTCGAACTGCGTGCACCGGACGGCAACCGCAAACGCGTGCAGTTCTACGACGCCTACAGCGGCAAGACCCAGCCGAAGCTGCGCGTGCTGCTCGCGTGGGACACCGACGGCACCGATCTGGATTTGCACGTCGTGTCGCCCGACGGCGCGCACACCTGGTACGGCGAGCGCGTTGCGCCGAATGGCGGCGCGCTCGACGTCGACGTGACGACCGGCTATGGACCGGAAATTTACTCGTCGGCAGCGCCGTTGAAGGGCACATATCTGGTGTTTGTGAATTACTACGGCAGCGGCAATAGCGGCGCCGATATGACCGTCGCGCAGGTCACCATCATCACGAACGAGAATACGCCGAACGAAAAGAGCGAAACGATTCGGGTGCCTATGCGCAAGGCCGGTGAACTGACGCTCGTGAAAACGTTTGTGTTGCCGTAACTATGTTGCCGTAATACCGCGAAGCCACGCCTATGTCCGCCAAGCGGTGAGACCCGCGACTCATTGAGAGCGCGCAGGTGAAAGCCAATGCGTTCAACGAGTTGCGTGAGTCATGCGCAGGTTGTCCACAGGCTTGCGAACAGTTTCTGTGGACAAACTCAGAGGCAGGCACGCCTTCTGTTAAAGAACGGCTCGCGGCACTTTTCCTCGCTCAGGTTGACGGCCTGATCCCGACCAACCATGCGGCAATCAAAGATCGGAGTCCGATTCTCGCCCCTCCACCACGTCGCGCGTGGCTTCCCAATACGGCCGACGGTTGTAATACTCGTGCACGGTGGCGCCCCATTGCGTATCCGCCATGGAAGGCCAGTTATCCTTATCGAAGCCCGGCGAGTTCTTGATCAATTCGGCGCTTGCGTCGAGCACGAAACATTTGTCGTCCGTATCGAGCGTGAGCGCGCTCCACGGGATAGCGTGAAGTGTGTCGCCTATGCCGAGAAAACCGCCGGTGGACAACACCGCGTAAGCGATCCGACCGCCGCGCACGTCGAGCATGATGTCGGAGATTTTGCCGACATGTTCGCCGTCGGATGAGATCACCTTGTTGCCGTCGAGCGTGGATGCGGCCATGACGTCCGGTCCGGGGCCGTCGCCGATACCAACGCCAACAATAGTTGCGCCTTGCGCGCCGGCGGATGCCGGGATGTGGGGATCGAGGGTAGTCATGATTTGCTCCTCATAAAAGGTATACGGAGGAGCGCGCAACGACTGTGCCCGTTGCCTGCGGGGATGATGGACGCGGGAGCGCTTTGCGGCGATTGGCTGTGGCTGCCGCATGTGGCGGGCGTAGTACGCCTGGACGTGCATGCGCCTGATCGGCAATTGCGGGGAGATGTATTGGAGAAAGTTGCGCGGACGCGCAATGACGTCGGGCGCTTTTCGCGATTTTTCAGCGCGAGTCTGGCGCGTTCTATGCGGCTGGAAGGCGGGCGGCAGCGCGAATCACCCACCGCGGGATCATTTCGCTGCTTGCTTGCTGAGGGAGGAGGAGTGGTGCGCTTGCCGTGCGTGACGCACGACAAGCGCAATTACTGGCTTAATTGCTGGCCTAATTGCTGACTTAGCGGTCGAGGAACGACTTCAGGCGGTCGGCGCGGCTCGGATGCATCAGCTTGCGCATGGCCTTGCTCTCGATCTGACGAATCCGCTCACGCGTCACGTCGAACTGTTTGCCGACTTCTTCGAGCGTGTGGTCCGACTTCGTGTTGATACCGTAGCGCATGCGCAGCACCTTGGCTTCGCGCGGCGACAGCGAGTCGAGCGCGTCGTCGATGGCGGCGCGCAAGTCGGCCTGCATGGCTGCGTCGGCCGGCGAGGAAGCTGCCGAGTCTTCGATCATGTCGCCGAGCGTGGCGTCGCCGTCGTCACCGACCGGCGTTTCCATCGACACCGGCTGCTTGGCGATCTTCAGAATGCCGCGCACCTTCTCTTCCGAGAGTTCCATGCGTTCCGCGAGCACGGACGGATGCGCTTCCTGACCGGTCTGCTGCAGGATTTCGCGCGAAATGCGGTTCAGCTTGTTGATCGTTTCGATCATGTGCACCGGCACGCGGATCGTGCGAGCCTGATCGGCGAGCGAACGCGTGACAGCTTGGCGGACCCACCACGTGGCATACGTGGAAAACTTCCAGCCGCGACGGTATTCGAACTTGTCCACGGCCTTCATCAAGCCGATGTTGCCTTCCTGGATCAGATCGAGGAACAGCATGCCGCGGTTCACGTACTTCTTCGCGATCGAGATCACAAGACGCAGATTCGCCTCGATCATCTCGCTCTTCGCCTTGCGCATCTTCGATTCGGCCGCGACCATCTGGCGGTTGATCTCTTTCAGATGCTTCAGCGGCAGCGAAACCGTTGCTTCGATTTCGATCAGCTTCTGCTGTTCGGACTGAATTGCCGGCAGATGACGCTCCAGCGCCGCGCCGTACGATGTATTCGAGCGTGCGGCGCGTTCCGTCCAGCCGAGGTCGGCCTCATGCCCGGCAAACGACTCGATGAACTTTTCGCGCGGCATGCCGCTCTTCGTGACGACGATTTGCAGAATGTTGCGCTCGATCGCGCGAACTTGAGCAACCTGTTGCTGCACGTCGCCGCACAGACGGTCGATGGTGCGTGCCGTGAAGCGGATCTTCGCGAGGTGCTGCTGGATCTCTTCGCGCGCGCGCTGGTACGCCTTCGAGGTGACGTCGCCGCGTGTGTGCGAAGCGTTCATCTGGTCGGACAACATGCCGACCTGGGCGAAGATTTCGAGGCAGTCGCTCGTGAGCTGCTTCAGGCGTGCTTCGTCTGCGGCCGAGGAGTCGGCCGGGCCGACGTCGTCGTCGCTGTCTTCGTCGTCGTCGGTGTCCGCGTCGGCGTCGACATCGGCCGACGCGTCCGCGCTAGCGCTGTCTTCTTCGGCGGCGACCGTGTCTTCATTGAGGCCGTCGACCAGTTCGTCGATGCGCAGTTCGCCGTCGGCAACCTGCTGGGCGCTCGCCAGAATGGCCGAGATCGCGAGCGGGCAGGCGGCAATCGCCTGCACCATTTCGTGAAGGCCGTCTTCGATGCGCTTGGCAATCGCGATTTCGCCGGCGCGCGTCAGCAGTTCGGTCGCGCCCATTTCGCGCATGTACATGCGCACCGGGTCGGTCGTGCGGCCGAACTCGGAATCGACGGTCGACAGGGCGACTTCGGTTTCCTCGTCCGCCTGATCGTCCGACACCACGGCGGGGGCGTTCGAGTTGAGCAGGAGCGTTTCCGCATCCGGCGCCTGCTCGTAGACCTGCACGCCCATGTCGTTGAACGCGCTGACAATGCTGTCGATCGCCGCCGTTTGCGCGAAGTTGTCGGGCAAATGGTCGTTGATCTGCGCGTGGGTCAGATAGCCTTGTTCCTTGCCGAGCTGGATCAGCGCGCGCATCTGGCGCTGACGTTCTTCGGCTTGCTGCGGCGGCAGCTCGGCCGCCACGGGGATCGCTTTGCCGGCGCCCTTGCCCTTGGCCGTACGGCCCGAGGGAGCTTTGGCGGCGTAGCCGGCGGTTTCGTGTTGCGAATCTTCGCGATCAAAAGGGTTCACGTATTCTCCTCTAGAGGCTTCGCTATGAGACGCAAGACGCGACCGTCAGGCGTTTCGAGCATGGCTCAACATCACCTGAGTGACTCAACGCGGTTGTTTGGCTGTGCTCTGGGGAGCAAAAAAGATGAGCCCGCTCGAAGCGGGCCGATAGAAATGTGCGAAATTCGCGCGGCTCGCATTATATACGAGCTTCAGCCTTCGCGCTCATTGTGTGCACATCATTTCATCATGCGCGTTTGTTGCAGGTGCATCCCCGGGCCGCTGGTCGGGCTTGGAGCGGTTGTCGGGTCCGTGTTCCAAGGTGCGTGCGTATTGGTGGATTTCAAGCTCCTCACTATAGAGGAACTTGGTCGTTCTCACATGACGCGGGCCCGCTGGCCCTACTTCCCTATATGTAGGGGCGGCTTGGTTCTGGCGTGGATCGGCACTTGGTCAAAAGAAAATTCACAAAAGGGGGTTGACGATGTGTCAATCGTTCTCCATAATCTCGTTTCTCTGCTGCTG
>NZ_JARESX010000097.1:0-21050 GCF_046026435.1 Paraburkholderia sp. RL17-381-BIF-C
TGCGCGTGTAGGTCTTCTCGCTGGAGAGGAAGAAGTTGCGCGCCACCTGCATGGTGATCGTGCTCGCGCCCTGTGAGGCGCCGCCGTGCGAAAGGTCGGACACACCCGCCCGCAGAATGCCGATGAAGTCGACGCCGCCGTGTTCGTAGAAGCGGTAATCTTCGATCGCGAGCACCGCTTTCTTCATCTGATCGGGAATGTCCTGGAAGCGCACGAGACTGCGCCGCTCCTCGCCGAATTCGCCGATCAGCACATGGTCCGCGGTGTAGACGCGCAGCGGCACCTTCGGCCGATAGTCGGTCAGCGCGTCGAGCGACGGCAGTTGCGGCCCCATCACCACCAGCGCATAGCCGATGATCAGCGCGCCCACCACCGCGATAGTCGCGATCAGGCCGGCGAACCAGATGGCGACGGTCGCGCCGATTGAACGGCGGCCGGCCTCGGCGTCGCGCGAAGCGGCATTGCGACCTGGCGTGCGTTGGTAGGAATCCCGGTCTTCACCAGACGGAGAATTGGATGAATGCGGTCGTTTGATGATTGGCATGACTGGAATAGTGGGCGCATGACTGAACGCCTTTCTGCACGCGCTCATGGCGCGCACATGGTTCGTGATCGAGCAGCGTAGCCTGAGGCGCAAACCACCGCGCGGCCCTTTGCCCCCGGCCGGCCGCACGGCATGCCCGGACCCTGTCCGGCGCAACGTAACAGCGCATTTTAAAAGAAATCGCGCGCGCTCCAAGTTAGTTTTTTTGTAAGAATTCCCTTCGCGCGAAAGGAGTCTGTAGTTCCGGGCAGTGATATGAGCGCTTTTGCGCCCCGCTGGAGTTATTCACAGAAAATGTTGAAAGGCCTGTGGACAAGCCGCCCGCAAACGCTACAACTCGTTGATGTCACGGGATTTTCACGTCGCGCCCGTTCCGCATCGGAGCAACTCGTCATATGATGGACTCCGCGCGCTAACACGTGCGCGCGCCGCGGCGTCCGCCAAATGCCCGCTTTGAACCGCCCATGCCAACAAGTATGCGAGCCGACCATGAACAAGCCCAGCGAACGCATCGTCGTATTCGTCAGCACCGCGCAGAAACGCGCAATCACCGCCACCGCGGAGAATCTGGGCATCAGCGTCAGCGAGCTGATGCGGCGCGCGGTGCTGAGCTTCGGCGCGACCAGTGAACAGGTGAAGGCGGCGAGCATCGTCGACCGGCTGCGCGCGCCACGCGCGCCGGACGCGCTCGACGCCGCGCTGCAACGGGTCGCGCGCGGCACGCGGCATGCACGCGCCGCGCTGCCGCCGGCCCTGCAAACGCGTGTCGATGGCGCAACCGGCGGGTCCGCGCATAGCGACGCAGGCTCCGCTGCGGCAAGGCCGGCCGCGAGTGAGTTGCCGCCCGCGCCAGGCGAAGGCGAACCCGCGCCTTTGCTCCCGGCGGGCGTCGCCGCCGCCCTCGCCGCCGAAATCGACGAGGAAGCCGCGGCAACCGCGGAGGCAGTTGCGCGCGTGGCGGCGGCCAAGGCGGCTTCGGTGCAAGGCTCCGCGCCTGAACCGTCCGACTCGGAAGCGCAACTGCGCAGCGTTCTCAAACGCCCTCGCCTCGACAGCGCGCACGAAGACGACGATCCGCTCGGTGATCCGAGCACGAAGGGCGGCCGCTTCGCCTGACCATCTGGTGCGATGCCTGTCGCGCCATGCCAGTCGGCACGTAACCGTTGCATATCGTTACATGTCCGTTCATTCGAATGCGCGAGCTTTCGGCAAATCCTTTCAGCAAGCCCTTTCGGCAATACACATGTGCCAAGGTTGGCGAATCTGTCATCGCTCCCTTTAAGGCGGTTTTAAGAGAGCACGTGGTGTAATATCCGCGAGCGTCGGATTGACGCGCCGCGCGATTTAACGATTGAACAACTCGCCGCTCGATATTCGAATCGGACAATCGAACGGGACAATTTACGCCGCCGCTATTGCAATCGGTGCGGGTGCCCCGAACTCCGGTCCGAACGTTGCGCAGCTTCGCGCGCGGCGGCGTAAAGTAGCAGTTGAATGCAGTTGGGCGCGCGGGGTTATTCAGCGCCGTTTACATTCTTTGGAGGTTTTCATGTCGCTTTTTGACAGCATTTCGCGCACGCTCAAAGGTCTCCTGAACGACGCAGCCGATTCCGTGCAGGATCCGTCGCGCGACTCGCGCCAGATCGTGCGCGAACTCGACGAGAGCATCGCCAAAGCCGAGAACTCGCTGATCGAGATTCAGGCACAAGTGGCCACGCAGCAAAGCAAGCGCGATGTTGCAGCGGACAAGGCGAAGAAGTACGAAGACGGCGCCAAACGCGCGCTGCAATCCGGCGACGAAGCGCTCGCGCGTGAAGCCCTCGGCGCGCAAGCCACGGCCGAAGCCGAACGCGATGCGCTGGCGAAGGAGTTGACCACACTGGAGCCGTCGGTGGCACAACTGAAGAGTCAGATCGAAGACATGCGTACCCGTCGCAACGACCTGAACGCACGCTCGAACATTCTGCAAGCCAAGCAGCAGATCGCTCAGGCGAAAGATGTCGCGGCTACGGCGTTGGGCGGCATCGGCGGCAAGAATCTGTCCGAGGACTTCCAGAAGCTGGAAGACAAGGTTGCGCTGTCGAATGCGCGTTCGGACGCGCGCCTGAATTCGGCCGACGTGAAGAGCGGCAAGGCCCTCGACGACAAGCTCGCGGATCTGAACCGCGGCCCGTCCGTCGAAGATCGTCTCGAAGCGTTGAAGAAGCAGATCAACACGCCGGCCCAGTGATTGCGTCGGCAGCAGTACATACCGGCGGCCCTTGTGTGAGCCGCCGGAAACGACTGAAGGAGACGGGCGCAGCGCGCCCGGTCCGTAAATGAAAAAATTCCTCGCAACCGCGTTTGCCTCACTGCTGTTCGTGTCGGCTGCGGCGTTCGCCGTGCCGACGGTTCAGCAGATCGAATCGGCCATGTCGCAAGGCAACTGGCAGCAAGCCGACGCCGGCCTGAGCGAAGTGCTGCAGGCGCATCCGAACAATGCGCGCGCGCATTATCTGTACGCCCAGGTGCTCGACCGTGAAGGCCGTTCCGCCGACGCCCTCGCGCAGGTGCAACAGGCCAAGACCCTCGACCCGCAAATCCGCTTCACCGACCCGACCCGTTTCGCGCAAACCGAAGCACGCATTCGCAAGGACGCGGAACGCGCGGGCGCGGCGGCCGGCAACACCACGAGCCACGCGGCCAACCCGTTCGTGCAGCAGACCGCGCCTGCCGTGCAGCAGCAGTCGGCCATGATGTCGCAAGCGCCGCAACGGCATGGTCCGGGCATGGGCATGTGGATCGGCATCCTTGTCCTCGTCGGCGTGATCGCGCTCGTGCTGCGCTGGACCTTGCGTCGCGCCCGTACGCAGGGCGATACGCGCGCCGACGACGATCGTCGCGTGCAACTCAAGCGCGCCACTGAAATGCTCAACACCGTGCGTTCGCTCAAGCTCGACGTGAAGCTCTCCACGGTGCAAGGGCATGAGGCGCTGGAGAAGGAAGTCGAAGCGACCGAAGACCAGTTGCGCGGCCTCGTCGAATCCCTGTCGAACAGCAAGAGTCCGGTGCCGCCGTATCAGCTCGACGAACTCGAACAACGCCTCGGCAGTCTGCGCGCACGGGTGGATGGCAAGCCCGATCCGTATGCCGCGCCGGCCGCCGGCACGCAACAGTCGCCGTATGCGCAGGAAGCCGAAAGTTTCGGCAATCCGCCGCAAGCGCCCTATCCGCAGCAAGGACCGTATCAGCAACAACCGCAGGTCATCGTGCAGCAAGGCGGCGGCGGTTTTGGCGGCGGCATGGGCGGTCTGCTGACTGGCGTGCTGCTTGGTGAAGCGCTGAATTCCGGGCGTGAGCGCGTGGTGGAGCGTGACGTGGTCGTCGACGACGAAGCGCGCCGCCGTGGCAATGACGGCGGCAATGGCGGTGGCCTCGACTTTGGCCAGGGCTCGAACGACTGGAGCGACAACAGCGGCGGCGTCGATATGGGCAGCAACGACGACTCCGGCGGCTGGAACGACACCTGAGCGCAGTCGCGGCTGAGATTCAATCAGTCGCGCAGGCATGCGTGGATGAAAACAGGCTCCTTCATGGAGCCTGTTTTCGTTATAGCGCTACAGTTCGGATTTCAGGCTTCGGGCTTCAAACCTCCGCCTTCATGCGCGCATCGAAAAAGGCGCCCTGCCCGCCTCATGTTGCGCCAGCAACACCGAACCCGCGAACAACCTCACGATAAAACGCTCCGCATACGCGACCAACGCATCGCGGCGTGCGCTGTCCGCATGAATGTACTCCGCCGACAAGTGGAACAGTTGCAGCACGGTCTGCGTGCAGACCTCGTCGACGGTTTCGCGCGAGAGCGTGGGCATCAGGTCCAGTTGCACGACGTCGTCGGCCATTTCTGCCGACACCTCGTGCAGGTTCGCACGCACGGCCTCGCGCAACGCCCTCGACGTGCCATGATATTCGGCCAGCGCACTTAGAAACGCCTCGCGGTTCTCCAGCGCGAACGCAAAGAACGCGACGCAGGCACGGCGCGGCACGCTATGCGGCTCGTCGTGCGCGGCGAGCCAGCGCTCGCGACGCAGCATCGGCCGCAAACGGCGGCTCACCGATTCGACGGCTTCGCGCGCCAGATCGTCGAGCGTGTTGAAATGACGATAGAACGTGTTGGGGTTGAGCCCGGCCTCGCGCGCCAGTTCGCGCAAACCCAGGCTCGCAAAACCGCGGCCGCCCGCGGTCAGGCGCAATGCGGCTTCGATCAGTTTGCGCTTGCCTGGCGGCAATTCCTGCCCCGCGGCAATGCCATGCTCGGCGGTGGACGCCGCTTCGGGTACGGATGTCATGTGGATTCAATCGAGGCGCGTCACGCGCGTTTAATAGCAACACTCTAAACGATCTTGACGCGAAGTGTACAGTTGTCTACCCTGCGCGTTATGCTGAAGTAGACATCTGTATACGCATGCAATTCGCCCCATGCCGGAGACCGCCGTGACGCCTGCCTCATCCGCCCCGCCTGCCGTCCCACCTGCCGCGCCACGCATCGCGATTGTCGGAAGCGGCTTTGCCGGCATCGGCATGGCAATTCGCCTGCAACGCATGGGCATCACCTCGTTCACGATTTACGAGGCTGCCGGCGATATCGGTGGTACGTGGCGCGACAACACCTATCCCGGCGCGGCCTGCGACGTGCCCTCGCATCTCTATTCGTTTTCGTTCGAGCCGAATCCGGCGTGGTCGCGTGCGTTCGGCGGCCAGGCCGAGATCTTCGCTTATCTGAAGCATTGCGCCCGCAAATATGGCGTGGACCGCTACGTGCGCTACAACGCGCGCGTGAGCGCGGCGCGTTTCGACGAAGCACGCCAGGTCTGGTGCGTCGAACTCGATGTGAATGGCGTGCGTGAAAGCATCGAAACCGACGTCGTGATCGCCGCGAGCGGCCCGCTGTCGCGCCCGGCCATGCCGCGAATCGCAGGGCTGGAACGCTTCGAAGGCAAGCTGTTTCATTCGGCGCGCTGGGACCACGCGTATCCGCTCGACGGCAAACGCGTCGCGGTAATCGGCACCGGCGCAAGCGCGATCCAGTTCGTGCCGCAAATCCAGCCGCGCGTCGCGCACCTCGATCTGTTCCAGCGCACCGCGCCATGGGTCATGCCCAAACCCGACAAGCCGATCGACGCGCGCGCCCAGTGGCTGTTCCGGCATCTGCCGTTCACGCAGCGCTTCGTGCGCAGCGCGATCTACTGGCAACTCGAATCGCGCGCTATCGCGTTCGTGGTCAATCCGAAACTGATGAAAGTGCCGATGAAGTTCGGCCTGAGCTATCTCGAACGGCGCGTCAAGGACCCCGCACTGCGCGCCAAGGTCACGCCGAACTACCGCCTCGGCTGCAAGCGCGTGCTGCTTTCGAGCGACTACTATCCCGCGCTCAGCCAGCCGAACGTGGACGTAGTGACAAGCGGCATTCGCGAGATCGTCGCCGACGGTATCGTGACCGAAGATGGCGCGCATCATCGCGCCGACGCGCTCATCTGCGGCACGGGCTTTCAGGTCAACGACGTCGGCGCGCCCTTCGACGTGACCGGCCTCGACGGTGCGGATCTCGGCGCCCTGTGGCTGCGCGACGGACCGGAGGCCTACCTCGGCGTCAGCATTGCGAACTTCCCGAACTTCTTCATGATCGTCGGCCCGAATACCGGGCTCGGCCACAACTCGATGATCTACATGATCGAGTCGCAAGTGCAGTACATCGCCGATTGCCTGCGCGTACTGCGCCGCCGCAAGGCACGCACGATGACTCTGCGGCCCGACGTGCAGCGCGAGTTCAACGCGCGTTTGCAGAAGGACATGCAGCACTCCGTATGGGTGAGCGGCTGTCACAGCTGGTATCAGACCCGAAGCGGCAAGGTCACCGCGTTGTGGCCCGGCTTCACTTTCAGCTTTCGCAAACGCACGCGGCGCGTGCGTCCGCACGACTATCGCTTCGCGCCCTGACGACATGAGCGGTGGCTGATGGACTGGGAGAGTGAGACGCCGCCGATGCAATCCGATTCGAAGCCAATCGAACCAAAAGGGAGACAACAACCATGGCAAGCATCGACTCCAGCACGTCCGCCTCCACCCCGTTGCCGTCGCGCTCGCTCGCCGAGCGCCTCGGCATCACCAGCGTGCCGCGCGAAGAACTGCGGCGGCGCTACACGCAAAGCGGCTCCAGATTCGTGAAGATCATGGGCGCCGACGTGCATTACGTCGACGAAGGCAGCGGCGACATCATCGTGATGATCCACGGCTTCGCGTCTTCGCTGCACACGTGGAATCGGGTCGCCGACGAACTCAAGCGCGAGTATCGCGTGATCCGCCTCGATCTGCCGCCGTTCGGCGTGACAGGACCGTTGCGCTCCAGCAGCGGCGCAATCGAAACGATGAATCTGCCGACCTATCGTCGCTTTATCGACACGTTCCTGCAGGCACTCGGCGTCTCGCGCGCGACCTTCATTGGCAATTCACTCGGCGGGCTCATCTCGTGGGACTACGCGGTTCGACATCGCGAAGCCGTTGAACGGCTCGTGCTGATCGACTCGGCCGGCTTCCCGATGAAGCTGCCGATTTACATCGGCCTGTTCAATAGCGCGCTGGTGCGGGTCAGTTCGCCGTGGTGGCTGCCCGAGGCCATCATCAAAAGCGCGGTGCGCAATGTCTATGGCGATCCGCGCAAGATCGACGCGGTGACGCTGCGCCGCTACGTCGAGTTCTTCCACGGCCAAGGCACGCGCGAAGCAATCGGCAAGATGGTGCCCACGCTCGACTTCAAGGAAGTCGACACGGACGTGCTGAAGACCCTGGACGTGCCGGCGCTGGTGCTATGGGGTGCGAAGGATCGCTGGATTCCGACGGCGCATGCGGCTAAATTCGCGAGCCGCATTCCGCGCGCAAAATCGGTCATGTATGCGGGGCTCGGCCACATTCCCATGGAAGAAGCGCCGGAGCGCGTCATGGCCGATCTGCGCGCGTTTCTCGGCACGCCTCGCGCGGGTCTTCCGGTTGACGAAGGCACGTATCGCGCGCCGGTATGATCCGACGCTTTTTCAGTTCCGCAGTTTTTCCCCGCTGACTCCCTCAATCGATGATTCGCGCGCGGCCGTAGCGCGCGAATTTAGCACGCCTTTTTCGCACGCCCTTCGCTTGCGCCGCGCCGGCGCGCTCAGCCACCGCCGAGCAGAAGCAGCAGCCCCCACAGAAATTTGCAGAGCATGACGATCAGCTCCCACAGATGAGAGAGCTGTTGCCAGCCCGAAACGCGCGCGAAGGAGTCGATCATGGTTGCTGGTAAGAGAAAGAAAGATCTGCGGTGAAGCTGCGGATCGCGATTTGACCGCACATGATAGCGACTGCGGGATACCCCGTATCAAGTCGACTGAAAGTCTGCCGTAGATGCATCAGGAAGACGCTGCATCCGTATTGGATGATTGTGTCGATTGAATGCGCCAAGCACACCATCCAGGAGACGACCATGACGCGTTTCAGCTTTTGCCGACCGGCCCGTTCGCAGACGGTTGTCGGCGATATTGCCGCGCAAGCCGGCAAGCTGGGCATCGAGATCTGCGACGTATCGGGCCACGTCGACGAAGTGGCCGCGCGCGTGCAGCGCCAGGCGCACGTATGCCGGGCGCTACGCGAGTCGGCAGCGCAGACGCTCGCGGGCAATCATCGCATTGCCGAAGCCGCGCGGAAAATGAGCCATGTATCCGCCGAAGCCGCGACCGGCGTGCAGGATTCGCAGCAGACGCTCGAAGCGTCGCTGGCCGACATCCATGGACTCGTGGAAGGCGTAACGGTGATCGAAAGCCAGATCGGCGCGCTGCGCAGCGCGCTGGCGCATGTGAGCCGCGTATCCGAAGAGATTTCGCTGATCGCCCGCCAGACGCATCTGCTCGCGCTGAATGCCGCGATCGAAGCCGCGCGCGCCGGCGATTCCGGCAAGAGCTTCGCCGTGGTGGCGGCCGAGGTGAAGAACCTCTCGGCGAAAACCGCGCAGGCCACGGGACAGATCGAGACGACGCTCGCCCAACTCACGCAGCAGACCGAGCAGTTGATCACGGAGGGTTCCGCCAACACCGAGCGAGCACACCGCGTGCGGGAAGGCACGCGGAAGATCGGCGACGTCGTGCATGCAACCGGCGACGCAATCGCGCATCTGAACAACGAGGCGGGACAGATCGCCGTGTTGACCGGCGAGATTGAAACGCAATGCGACGGGCTCGAGGCGCAGGTGTTGGAAATCGCGAGCGGCGTGGAGGATTCGAGCGAAAACTTCGTGCAGGCGAAGGACCGTTTGGGGAATCTGCTCGGCGTATCCGAGACCTTGATCGAACTGACTGCCGCGACGGGTGTGGAAACGGCGGATACGCGGTTTATCGAAGCCGTGCAGAAGGCGGCGGCCGCCGTGAGCAAGGCATTCGAAACAGCCGTGGCGCGCGGTGAAGTGTCGATCGAGGATCTGTTCGATCAGCGCTATGTGCCGGTGGCCGGGAGCAATCCGCCGCAGTTTTTAACGCGGTTTACCGCATTCACCGACCGCGTGCTGCCGGCTATTCAGGAGCCTTTGCTCGATCTCGATCCGCGAGTGGCGTTTTGTGCGGCGATCGATTTGCGCGGTTATCTGCCAACGCACAATCTCAAGTTCTCTTTGCCGCAGCGTGATGACGTGGTCTGGAATATGGCGAATTGCCGTAACCGGCGCATGTTCGATGATCGAACCGGGATCGCCGCCGCCTCACATACGAAGCCGTTCTTGCTGCAAACCTATCGGCGCGATATGGGCGGCGGGGAGTTCGTGCTGATGAAGGACGCCTCCGCGCCGGTTTTTGTCGGAGGCCGGCATTGGGGCGGGGTTCGGATCGGCTATAAGGTTTGAGGTTACCGGTTGGGTGGCCGGTCCGTTGCGGACACACACCCAACCACCACCCTAAGCTCTAAACCGCCATGACTGCCCGCTTCCTCTCGGCCCGCTGCATGAAATAGTTGGCGAGCACCACCCCAACTGTCACCACCGCAATAAACAGCGTAGCCAACGCATTCATCTCCGGATTCAGCCCCAACCGGACGCGCGAGAAAACGACCAGGGGCAAGGTCGTCGAACCAGGCCCGGACAGGAACGCCGACAGCACCAGATCGTCGATCGACAAAGTGAACGACAACAACCAACCGGACACAAGCGCCTGGGAAATTAACGGCAGCGTGATGAAGAAAAACACCCGCAACGGTGTAGCCCCAAGGTCTAACGCCGCCTCTTCCAGCGAAGGATGCAACTCCTTCACCCTCGACTGCACGATGATCGCCACATAGGAAATACACAGCATGACATGCCCGATCCAGATCGTGAAAATGCCACGTCCGGCCGGCCATCCCAACCACTTGGCCATTTCGATAAAGAGGAGCAGCAACGAAATCCCCTGAATCACCTCGGGAATCACCAACGGCGCGTTGATCATGCCCGTATACAGCGTGAAGCCGCGAAACCGCCCCATGCGCGCAAGCACGAACCCCGCCCACGTACCGATGATCACCGAAGCAAACGCCGTCAACAACGCCACCCGCAACGACAGCCACGCGGCCGCGATCAGCTCGTCATCCTGCAGCAACGCCGCATACCAGCGCGTCGAAAACCGCGTCCATACCGTGACCAGTTGCGATTCGTTGAACGAATACACAATCAGACTGACGATCGGTATGTAGAGAAACAGAAACCCGATTCCCAGGGCAATGAACTGCAATATCCGGTTCGGCTTCATCAGCGCCTTTCCTCCATCGCCTTCGCCTGCGCGTACTGGAAAAACGCCATCGGCACCAATAACAACAACACCATCGCGCACGTCACGGCTGACGCCATCGGCCAATCGGCATTGTCGAAGAACTCATTCCACATCACGCGGCCGATCATCAGCGTATTCGCGCCGCCGAGCAATTCGGGAATCACGTACTCGCCCACCGCCGGAATGAACACCAGCAAACAACCGGCGATAATGCCGTTCTTCGAGAGCGGCAAGGTGATCTGCCAGAACGCCTTCCACGGCCTCGCGCCGAGGTCGTAGGCGGCCTCCAGCAGCGTCATGTCCATCTTCACCAGATGCGCATACAGCGGCATGACGAGAAACGGCAGATACGAATAGACCATGCCGATATAAACGGCAGTGTTCGTGTGATACAGCTCGATCGGCGAATGAATCAACCCGACCGACATCAGGAAGTTGTTCAGCAAGCCGTTATTCTTCAGGATGCCGATCCACGCATACACGCGAATCAGGAAGGAAGTCCAGAACGGCAGCATCACGGCCATCATCAGCAGATTGCGGCTGGCCGGATTCGAACGCGCGATGTAATACGCCATCGGATAGCCGATCAGCAGACACAGCAGCGTCGAAATCGCGGCCACCACCACGGAATTCACGTAGGTCGCGAAATAGAGGCTGTCGGTCAGCAAAAACGCGTAATGCGACAGGTCGAGCGTGATGTGGACCGCGCCGTCCGCGAATTTGGTCAACTCCGTATACGGCGGAATGCCGAGCTGCAAATCGGCGAAGCTGATCTTGACGACCAGCAGGAACGGCACGAGGAAAAACAGCAGCAGCCAGATGAACGGCCCGGCCACCACCGCCGTGCGGCCGGTCAGGTTGAAGCGCCGCACCGGCCAGGTGGCGAAGGAATTGAACGAGCGCTTCATGACGTCAACACCACACCGGCCGAGGCGCTCCAGCGCACGTACACTTCGTCGCCCCAGGTAGGCGGATCGATCTCGGTCAGCGCGAGGCTCGTCACATTCGCGATTACCGTTTTGCCGGCGTCGAGCTTCACGTGATAGAGCGAATAACCACCCATGTAAGCGATATTCGTGACGACGCCTTTGCCCCAGTTGTACGCGCCCTCCGGCGGTTTGCGCGTGAGCGCGATGCGCTCGGGGCGCACCGAAATCGTCACCGGCATGCCGAGCGGACCGGTGATGCCGTGGCTCACATACAGGCGGCACGGCAGATCGGGCGTTTCGATGAACACGTGATCGGGCTCGTCTTCGACCGTATGGCCTTCGAACAGATTCGTCGAGCCGATGAATTCGGCCGAAAAGCGGCTATTCGGATACTCGTAGACTTCGTGCGGCGTGCCGAGCTGAATGATCTCGCCTTCGCTCATCACCGCGAGGCGGCCCGCCATGGTCATCGCCTCTTCCTGATCGTGCGTCACCATCACGCAGGTCACGCCGACCTTGTCGAGAATGTTCACCAGCTCGATCTGGGTGCGCTGACGGATCTGCTTGTCGAGCGCGGACATCGGCTCGTCGAGCAGCAACAGCTTGGGCCGCTTGACCAGCGAACGCGCCAACGCCACGCGCTGCTGCTGGCCGCCGGAAAGCTGGTTCGGCTTGCGCTTCGCGAAGCGGCCCATCTGCACGAGTTCGAGCGCGGTCTGCACGCGCTCCTTCAGTTCGGCCTTGGGCACGCCTTCCTGCTTCAGACCGAAGGCGACGTTGCCCTCCACGGTCATGTGCGGAAACAGCGCATACGACTGGAACATCATGTTGACCGGCCGGCGGTACGGCGGCAATTGCGCGAGGTCTTCACCGTCGATCAGGATCTTGCCCGAGGTCACGCTTTCGAGCCCGGCCATCATGCGCAACAAGGTCGACTTGCCGCAGCCGGAGCTGCCGAGCAGCGCGAACAGTTCGCCCTTCTTTACCGACAGGTTGACGCCCTTGACCGCCACGGTCTCACCGAACTTCTTCACGACGTCGACGATCTGGACGAAGTTGTCCGTGGCGTCGCCCGTAACGGCGTTCAGGCTCGGGGACGGCGCGGCGGCCCCTGCCAGCGCGCCCGACTGGTCACTACTCATCACAATGCTTTACTCCGGCGTTTGACGAACAAAGCCCCCGGTGAACACCGAGGGCTTCATGATGATGCTTACCCGTTCACACCGGCCGCGGGTCAGCGGCCGGACTTGAATTCAGTCCACAGCCGCGTTTGCAGCCGCTGGATTTCCGGCGGCAACGGCTTGAGCAGGAACAGAGTCTTGATGACTTCAGGCGAAGGATAGACGGCCGGGTCGTTCGCCACGTCCTTGTCCACGTACTTGCGCGCTTCGAGGTTGGCGCTCGGATAGTAGACGGCGTTGGTAATCGCGGCGTGAACCTGCGGCGTTTCGATGTAGTTGATCCACTCGAGCGCGGCGTCCTTGTTCTTGGCGTCTTTCGGAATCGCCATCACGTCGAACCACACCGGGGCGCCGCCCTTCGGAATGTAATACTCGACCTTATAGGGCTTCTTCGCCTCGACCGCGCGATGCTTGGCGATCACGACGTCGCCCGACCAGCCGTACGCAAAGCACACATCGCCACCCACCAGGTCGTTGATGTAGCCCGACGAGTTGAACTGCGTGATATACGGGCGGATCTTCTTCATCATGTCGAGCGCGGCGCGATAGTCGGCCGGGTTCGTGCTCATCGGATCCTTGCCGATATAGTGCAGCGCGGCCGCGAACATCTGGTCCGGCGCGTCGAGCACGGACACGCCACAGGCCTTCAGCTTCGAAATGTTTTCCGGCTTGAAGAGCACGTCCCAGCTGTCGAGCGGAACGCTCTTGCCGAGGATCTGCTGCGCTTTGGTGACGTTGTAGCCGAGGCCGGTCGTGCCGTAAGCCCAGGGCACGGTGAATTTATTGCCGGGATCGGCGCCGGCGACGAGCGCCATCAGCGACGGATCGAGGTACTTCAGGTTCGGCAGTTTGGACTTGTCGAGCGGTGCGAAGATGCCGGCGGCGATCTGCTTGCCGGCGTAATTGCTGGTCGGCACGACGATGTCGTAGCCGGAATTGCCGGTGAGGAGCTTGGCTTGCAGCGTGTCATCGCTGTCGTAGTTGTCGTATTTGACCTGGACACCGGACTGCTTGGTGAAGTTGGGAATGGTGTCCTTGGCGATGTAATCGGACCAGTTATACACGTTCAGCTGCGTGTCTTTCGCAGCGGCCGTCAACCAGGGCGTCGCGCACAAGACCAGCGCCGCCACCTGCCCCACTACCCGTCTTTTCATCCCGTTCTCCGATCCTGGCCGGCCGAGCCGACCGTCTTCACCTACGCCGCGGCACAGCGCGCGGCTCCCCTGAAAAACCCGAAAAGTACCATCAATTATTGCGCGCTTCAAAAAAAATACCGGGCTGTCGCGCAAACGGTACAGCGTAAGCCGCACCGCTCTAAAATTGGCCGCAATTTTAGCGGGTTATGAGCGCGTGTCTACCCGAAAAAAACACCTGTATCGGCCGCGCTCTGATCGCGTTGCCATTCCGCTGTCATCCCGCCATCGATTCGCCGCCGTGAAGGCGCGCCGCGCCCGCGCAACGGGGCGCGGCCCATGACGGCCTGGCATGGCCCGGATACGCGTCGCCCAGGCTGCGGCAAGCGCGAGCCGACTGGCGTTCGACGGAGCACAATAGTCTTCAATGGCCGGTGACAGCGCGCTGCCAATCGCGCGGCGATGTCACCACCCCACGCCCGCCGGGCACGCGGCTTGCAAGAAGATGCAGTCTTGAACCTCAGGCATCGATGAACACCAATCCGTCCGCATTGCGACCCCACCGCCGCCGGCGTCTGCCGGGCAGTGGACCTGCACGTCCGGCGCACTGGTTTTCATTCGTCGGCGCGGGGGCGCTCATCGCGGTCGGCTATATCGATCCGGGCAACTGGGCGACCGCACTCGGCGCCGGCGCGGGCTACGGCTACCGCCTGCTCGGCATCGTGCTGCTGGCAAGCCTGATGGCAATGTTGCTGCAATGGCTGTCGTCGCGCCTTGGCGTGGTGACGGGGCGCGACCTCGCGCAGATCTGCCGCGAACGCACGGGCCGCCGCGGCACACTCTTCCTGTGGCTGACGAGCGAGGTCGCGATCATCGCGTGCGACGTCGCCGAGGTGGTCGGCAGCGCCGTCGCATTGCAATTGCTACTCGGCGTGTCGCTCACGGTAGGCGTGTTGATGTCGGCGGTATGCACCTTCGCGCTGCTCGCGCTCCAGCACAAAGGCGGGCGCAGGCTCGAAGCGGTGATCGCCGCGCTGATCGGCTTCGTCGGCCTATGCTTCGTGGTTCAGCTGGCGCTGGCGCGGCCGGACTGGCACGCGGCGCTCGCCGGCACCGTGCCGAGCGTCGAATTGCTGCGCAATGCGGGCATGGTGTGGCTCGCGGCGGGCATCGTGGGCGCGACGGTCATGCCGCACAACCTCTATCTGCACTCGGCGCTCGTCAAGCACCACGCACCGGACGGCAGCGACGCGCAGATCAAGGCCGCGCTGCACGTCGTCAATCTCGACACGTTCGGCTCGCTTTCGTTTGCGTTCGTGATCAACGCGGCCCTGCTGATCGTGGCCGCGGCGGTGTTCTATGTGAGCGGCCATCGCGACGTGACCGATCTCGCCGACGCCCACCGGCTGATCGCGCCGCTCGTCGGCACGCACTGGGCCGGCATTCTGTTCGCGGCGGCGCTGCTAGCCTGCGGACTGAGTGCGACCGTGACCGGCACACTGGCCGGCCAGGCGGTCATGGAGGGCTTTCTGCGCATCCGCCTGCCGCGCTGGCAGCGCGCCCTGCTGACCCGCGCACTGGCGATCGGCCCCGCCCTCTTCGCGGTCGCGCTGTTCGGGCAGCACGGTTCCAATCAATTGCTGGTGGCAAGTCAGGTGGTGCTGAGCCTGCAGTTGCCGCTCGCCGTCGTGCCGTTGATCCGCTACACGTCGGACGCCGGGCTGATGCGCGGCTGGCGCGTGCGCGGCCTGCCGCTCGCACTCGCGTGGCTGTCCGCCGCGTTCATTGTCCTGCTCAACGGCGCGTTGTTGTGGCAACTGGCGTTCGGGGGCTGAAAAACGTTTTCTCGACCAGGCGGAAGGTGAAGTGATTTTGTAAGTATTTTTCTGAGCATCTCAACATGACCGGCGACGCCGCCCATTAGTACGGCGCGCCGGCCGTGCGGCCCGTTTCACCTCGGCTGCCGGGTTTCTTGCGGCGGCCGTTTTTTTGCCCATTTTTTGCGCCACTTTGGCGCTTCCGCGCGATCGACCGGATGCGCGTTGCATGTGTCGCCGTCTGACGCCTGCAGCACCCGTTTCGCTCGCTGCCCTGCTCCTGGACGACAGCCTATGCGCTTTGACGCTTCAATCGACCGCGTTGCCCGCAATGCCCTCTCTCACGCGCGCCAACCCATCGCGCGCCTTTCCCGCACGGCGCTAGTCGCTGCGTTCCTCACCGGCGCTGTCGTGTCCGGCGAAGCCAGCGCGACGGTCGCGATGCTGCAGCCGCCTCGAGTGGCCGCCGCCAACGAGCCGCTGCAGATCACGATGCTCTACTCCGCCGACGACACCAAGTCCTTGACCCTCACCGTCCCGCCGACCATTCGCGTGAGTTTGAGTGCAGGCGAGCAGTCGCCGCAGCCACTCGATTTACAGCGCGAGCCAGGCGTGCCCAACACGCTGCATCTGCGGCCAGGCCAATTCCGCAAGGTGCGTTTCTCGGCGCCCTGGCCGGAGTCGGCGCGCGGCGAGGTACGCATCGACCCGGTGGGGTTCGACGCCTCGCCCGCGCTCGTCGTGATCAATCGCGGGCCGCAGCAGGACGCGATTGCGCAGGCGGAACGCGCGGAAAGCCAGGCGACCACGCCTGCTCAGGCCGCGGCGACGGCGGCCGTGGTCGGCGGCCCGACCGGCGACGCCATCTCGCCGCCCGGCGACTCGCTCGCGACGACGGGGCGCGGCGTGTTCTCTCACCTTTCCTTTTACGAACCGATGTACATCGGCGCCGGCCACAACGGCGACACGAACGCCCGCCTGCAGTTGAGCTTCAAATACCGCATCCGGATACCGGACGATCTGCGTTCGAAGGCTTTTCTCGACAACCTGTACTTCGCGTATACGCAGACCTCCATCTGGGATCTGTCCGCCGATTCGCGCCCGTTCCGCGACACGACCTACTCGCCGCAACTGTTCTACTACGTACCGGACACCGGCTGGACGAGCCCATTTTTCACCCGCATGGGTTTTGCGGCGGGCATCGCGCACGAATCGAACGGCAGAGCCGGCGACGCGTCGCGCAGCATCAACATGCCGTTTATCCGGCCGACCTGGGAGTTCGGCGATCTGACGGCTAACCATCTGACCGTGTCGCCGAAAATCTATTACTACGTCGGCACGAGCAGCAACCCCGATATCGCAGACTATCGCGGCTACGTCGATCTGCTGGTCAAATACGGCAGCCCGGACGGCTGGCAACTGGCGACCACGCTGCGCAAAGGCACCAAGCACTGGTACGGCAGCGTGGATACGCAATTCACCTACCCGCTCGCCAAAGTGCTGGGCAGCGCGTGGGGCGGCTATATCTGGGTGGGCTACTTCAACGGCTATGGCGAGGACCTGCTCGACTACAACAACCGTCAACACTGGATGGCGCGGATCGGCTACAGCATCGCGCGCTGACACGAGCGCGCCGTATCGCTGCGGAACCATGCAACGAATCATGCGGCGCGAGCGGCCAACCGTGCGGGAATGGCGGCCACGCCGTTCGCGCACGGCCCGGCGTAGGTCGCGCATCGGTTAACATAGCGGAACTTCGCTTCTTCGCCCCAAGGTTTCCGATGGCTTCGAATCTCCACGATCTTCCCGACAGCCCGTGCATCGGCGTCTGTTCCACGCTGTTCGACGAGGTATGCAAAGGCTGCGGCCGCACCGCCACTGAAGTGTCGAACTGGGTTTTCCTGAGCGACGAGGAAAAGCGCGCCGTGTGGGTCCGCATCGAGCAGGAAGGCACGGCCATGCGGTTCGCGAACGACAAGCTATAGGCTGGTCGGACGCTTCCCGCCGCTAGCCTGCGGCAAAGTCGCGTCCAGCTCGAAGCCCCAATGAAAACGCCGGGATATCCCGGCGTTTTTTTGCATGGCGCTTGCGCTCGACGCTTCGCGGACGGGCCGCGAGCGCGCGTCAGAACCGCATCCCGACACCCAGCCCGACCACCACCGGATCGATGCTCAAGCGGCCGAGCGCCTGACCGCCGAGCGTCGCATCCGTGTGCATCCAGATCTTCTTGATGTCCGCGTTGACGAACAGCGACTTGGTCACCTGAACATCGACGCCGGCTTGCAACGCCGGGCCCCAACTGTGGTTGGTGACGCCGATCGACTGACCGCCCGCGTTCAGGCCGTTGTTATAGAACAGCGTGTAGTTCACACCCGCGCCGACATACGGACGAATGCGTCCCGCGTGATTGAAGTGATACTGCAGCAGCAGCGTGGGCGGCAACACGTTCACGCCGCCGAGATTGCCGAGACTCGAGGTCAGTTGATGCCGCGACGTGGCAAGAATCAGTTCGACGCCGAGGTAATCGCGAATCATGTACGTGAAGTCCAGCTCGGGCACGATGGCGTTGTTCACACCCACGTTGAGCGCCGACAGCGTTCCGGTCGTGCTCGAGTTCGGCATGATGCTGATGGCGCGCAGACGCACCAGTACGTCGCCGGCGTGAATGCCGCTCATCGTGTCGTCGCCCGCGGCATGCACCTGCGGCGCGAAAGCGCTTGCACATAGCAGGCTCGAAGCGATCGCGGCGGCCTTGAGTCGGTTCCTCAACGAGTAGTTCATGTGTTTCCCCAAGTAGTTGTTTGCGTGTGGGGATTGTCGAAGCTCTCGGCGCGCGACATGTTGACTCGTATCAAGCCAGCGAGAATGCCAATCGCCCTGCGACAGCCGGTCGCGCCGCGCCCGTGAGCAGCAGTTCGAGCAGATCGTGCACGCTGCGAATGGCCGTGCCGAACGGCAATGCTTCGCGGCCGCGGAAGAACAGACCGTTCGCCACGTCCCCGCGCAAAGCCGCCGCGAGCCGCGTATCGATGCAGAAGTGGCCGAACTTCTCGATACCGTCGCGCCAGCCGCACGCGCTGAGACATTCGAGCGCCGTTGGGCAAGCGTGTTTGAGCGCGCCGACTTTCTCGCGGATTTTCGTTTCGTGGCGCAGATAGCGCGCCAGCCACGGCGTCTTTACGGCGCGCGCCGGCAATCCCGTCACGCTGACGAATTCGACGATGTCCTCGGGCGTCGCGTCGGCCAGCACGCGCTTGAAGTTCGGATGCGCGTCGCCTTCTTCGGTGACGGCGAACGGCGTACCGAGTTGCACGCCGCTTGCGCCCGCGTTCAGCAGCGCGCGCACCGCTTCGTGACTATTGATGCCACCCGCGACAATCAGCGGTACATCCTGGCGGTTCAGGCCGAGCGAAGTGAAGACCGTGTCGAGTTCTTCGAGAATGCGGAAGAAATCGAAGCGTTGATCATGTTGATCGGCCAGGTTGTTGACACCGAGATGCCCCCCAGCATGCGCCGGATGTTCGATCACGACGGCGTCGGGCAGCCGGCCTTTTTTCATCCACTTTTTCAACACGAGCGCGACGCCGCGGCTGTCCGACAGAATCGGAATCAGCGCGATGTCGTGACCTTGGGTCATGTCCGGCAAATCGAGCGGCAGCCCTGCGCCCATGACGATCGCATCGGCACCGTTCTCGCATGCGACGCGCACGTAGTCGGCTTGCGCGCTGACCGCTTTCATCACGTTCACGGCAATCATGCCGCGGCCGTCGCTCAATGCCCTCGCTGAATGGATCTCGCGGGCCAGCGCGGTGAGGTTGGCCTGTTCGAGCGTGGCGCGCTCGGGCGACTCGCGGCAGCGTTCGACCAGGTCGTGATGATGATGCCGCAGGTCGATGCTGGCGATCGTGCCCACTGCGCCTTCGCGGGCGACGCTGCCGGCCAGCCGGTGCGCCGAGATGCCGACGCCCATGCCGCCTTGCACGATCGGCAGTAACGAGCGGCCGCGGATGACGAGCGGCGGGAAAGAATGAGAGTTGAGCATGACTGGCCCAATGACGGATTATCGAAGCGGTGATAATCGTCGGTCGGGCGCAGCCTGCGTTGTTTCAGGTCAATGAGTCGGCACAAGACCGAATCGTATGTGCCGCTCAGTTGATGCCGGTCATCTGAATCGAATCACGCCTTGAATTGCATGGACTTGAGTTCGAGATACTCTTCGAGTCCATAGACCCCGTTTTCGCGCCCGAATCCCGATTGCTTGAAACCGCCGAACGGCGCGGCCATATTCCATGTGCCGCCATTGATATCCACCTGGCCGGTTCGAATCCGCCGCGCGATGCCCGCGGCACGCTCGTCGCTGCCGGCCCATACCGCGCCGCCGAGACCGTATGGCGAATCGTTGGCAATCCGAACGGCTTCTTCTTCGTCCTTGTAGGTCAGAATCGACAGGACCGGGCCGAAGATCTCCTCCTGAGCGATCGTCGCCTTGGGGTGCACGCGGCCAAACACGGTAGGCTTGACGAAGAAGCCCTTCGACACCCCGTCAGGCAAGCCCGCACCGCCTGTCACCAGCTCGGCGCCCTCCTCGATCCCCTTCGCGATGTACTGCTGCACGCGTGCCTGCTGCGCCGCCGACGCCAGCGGGCCCAGACGGGTCGTCTCGTTGCGCGGATCGCCGGCAACATACTTCTCGGCGGCCTGCTTCGCCAGCGTGCGCGCTTCGTCGTAGCGAGCCTCGGGCACCAGCATGCGTGTGTGCGCGGAGCATGTTTGTCCGGAATTCAGAAAGCACGCGCTGACCGTGCCCTTGACCGCCGCGGCAAAATCCGCGTCGTCGAGAATGACCGAGGCCGACTTGCCGCCGAGTTCGAGCGCCACGCGCTTGACCGTCGCCGCAGCCAGCTCGGACACCCGCTTGCCGGCGCGGGTCGAGCCGGTGAACGACACCATGTCGACCGACGGATGGCTCGCCAGCACTTCGCCCACCACCGGCCCATAACCGCTCACCAGGTTGAACACGCCGGCCGGCAGCCCGGCCTCGTGAATCGCCTCGGCAAGCACGAACGCGTTCAGCGGCGCGATCTCCGAAGGTTTCAGCACGACTGTGCAACCAGCGGCGAGCGCGGCCGCGACCTTCAGCGTGACCTGATTGAGTGGATAGTTCCACGGCGTGATCGCGGCCACCACGCCGACCGGCTCGCGCACCACGAGCGAATTGCCGACACGCTCTTCATATTGGAACTCGCTCGCGAGCTTCGCATACGCGCCCCAGTTGTAGACGGGGCCGCCCACCTGAATCGCGCGAGCCAGCTTTAGCGGCATGCCGACTTCGCCGGCGATCAGTCCGGCCAGTTCGTCGGTGCGCGCTTTCAGGTTCGCCGCGATCTTGTACAGATACTCGCCGCGCTCGGCGGCAGGCGTCGCGGCCCAGGCGTCGAAGGCCACGCGCGCGACGGCGATCGCGCTTTCGGCATCGGGCTCGATGCCTTCGGGGATACGGCCCATGATCTCTTCCGTCCCCGAGTCGATCACGTCGATCGTGCCGGTGCCGCACGGCGCGATCCACTTGCCGCCGATATAGAGTTGGTTGTAGGTCTTCATGGTGGTCGGTCCCTGTCTTTGTCTCCGGAATGGTCTTCTATTCTAACTAGC
>NZ_JARESX010000098.1:0-20991 GCF_046026435.1 Paraburkholderia sp. RL17-381-BIF-C
ATGAAAATTATCGCCGGCATTCTGTCTCCATAAGGATCGAGAGTGCGCTGTCTGATGCGGATCGGTGGTGGAGATCACGGTGGGACAGCGAAACCTGACCAGTGACATAAAACAGTGCAACACACTGCTGGAACAGTCAGTTTGCCGCCTTGAAGGCGACCGTGATCGCAGACTCGTCTGTCGCCTTCGGCGTCACACCAGCAAAAGGGAAAAAAATGTGCGACGCGTGCAACCATTGACACCACTGACTGGAGGTCCAGCTCTCATTATCTGACCGATACCAGTGCATGACCCGAACATCGTTTGCAACATTGAGCGGCGGCCAGTCAGAGCAACGGTGCGCCCTCGCAGGCACCCCAAGGCCAGACGCATTACGTTTCGATGCCGTAGTCGGATTTTTGGCAACACGACGTCCGCGCATAGCATCTCGAGTTCAAGGTAGTCATGAGCTCTGTGCTACCAATTTACCTGCTTTTCGAATCAGGAACGGGAGAGTATTTCATGGAGGAGATCGAGCGTCTGTTGGCCAATGAAGTGGCCGACCTCGTAAGATCGAAAAAGGTCTCGACGCTTTTCGCCACCTTCTTCTATGCAGGACCCTGCAATCGAACTGACGCCCTATTCTGGCCGAGCGATTTTTTGCTCAGGAGGCGATGTGAACCTGACTCATAAACAGCTTCGGTACGTGTGCGAGGTGGCACGTCTTGGTAGCATCCAGGCCGCGACGGAAACACTTCATATTTCACAGTCCTCTATACTGGCCGCCATCGCACTTGCAGAGGACGTCCTGGGTGCGAGAATCTTTGATCGACGTCCGTCTCGCGGAATTCAAATAACAAGAGCTGGAGAGCGTTTCACCACCGCCGCAAGCACACTCCTAGCCGCTGCAGGCGAATTCAATCGTCAGATTGGCGATCTCGTGAATAGCGCTCCTCAGACATTGCGAGTGGCATGCTTCGAACCGTTTGGTTCACTCTTCGTTGCCGAGGTGCTTCGACGGTTTGTCGCAAAGTACGGAGATGTGGAAATACTTCTTTATGAAGGTAATCAAGTTCAACTTCGAGAATGGCTGGCCAGCGGCGAAGTCGAGTTGATCATCACCTACGACATCGGACCAACCTTCGGGGAAGAGTGCACCACCAAAATCTGTCAGGTTCCGGGGCATGCGCTGCTTCCGAGTGGCGATCCCCTCGCGGAGCAAAGCGCCGTTTCCATCGCAGAACTGGCCACACGACCGCTGGTGCTACTCGATCTCCCACAGACGTCCAGTTATTTAACCAGTCTTTTCGACGTGCTGCCATCAAGGCCTCGTATCGGCTTTCGCGCGCGTTCCTACGAAACGGTAAAGTCAGCCGTAACGGCGGGATTCGGAATGGCACTTCTTCATATGATGCCTGGCAAGTACTCTACCCCAGATGGACAAGGCCTCGTCCGTCGTCCGCTCATTGACGATTTACCGGCACCGACGCTGATCGTTGCTGACATGTACGGAGACCATAAGCCAGCGTTCGTCAGGTCGATAATTGACATTGTCAAGGAGCTGTTCCACGACATCGATTCAAACGGTATGTCAGTTGCAATTCCTGAAGTCGCCCAAACGGTTTCGGACGCAGACTGACATATTCCCCGAACCCACCCGATCCGCAGTGACCTAAATGCTTTGCGTCGCCTCAGAAGGTCTGATTCGGATGGATTCGGATAAATATTATCGGCGACTTCCGCTCTATTCTCGTGCTGCACAGCTTGACAGTGGCTCGGATCGGTCAACGACTATCCGAGCCAAGTCGCTCTAAGTCACCTTTGCCAGCACTAAAAATCCAGAAAACAACAATACTCCGCCACCCTGTCTTCAACAAAATTCAACTATGACTGCCGGGATGTGGCCCATATGCTCGTAAGACTTGACGTATCCTTTTGGCAGTTGTCGGCTAAGCATTCGCCAATCGTCGTCAACGAGCCGTGACTGCAACTGCAATGGCATTCGCACCACAACTTGGGGGAAAATTGGACAGGCGCCGAGAACCTCGGACCCGTCCGTTTTTTCGTCCAAGCCTTCAAGACCCTGTTGCGCGAGCCTGAACGCTAGTCACACACTTACGAGCCGCCCTGCGGGGACAGCACGATCTTGTTCGACACCGATGTCACACCGCTAACACGCTTCGCGACATCACCTGCCTTCGCGATCTGTTCACTGTCGGGCACCGATCCTGTGAGCGTGATAGCACCGTCGCGTGCACGTACGAAAACATTCGATGTATTCAAACCGCTCGCCTTGCTTAGTGCGCGGCGCACATCGAGACCGAGCTTGCGATCCGCCTTCTTCGTCGCCGTGGATCGGGTCTGTGCGGTTGTCATCGTACCGCTCGTCGATGCCGCATCGTTTGACTGCGCATACGCGGTCGACGTGACGGTGATGCACATCACGACGCTCAGCGCCTTAAATATACTCATTGCTGTCATGTTTTCCCCTGTTTGCACTGCTAATTACAATCGCAGTTACATTCTTAAAAAATACATCACGATCTAGCAAGCCCGCATGGACATTTCGACACTACGGACATCGCAAGACTGAATGTCTGTGAGACGAAAACCAGTTTTCTCCATGCTGGTCATTGCCTTGCTGCCAATCGCAACTGAACTCACGTCTCAGCAACTAATCTGTCCTTGCTCGCTTAACGACGGCACGACTCAGAACAGGTGTTGCACACCTAAATACACGCCGGACTGGCTGTGCCCAGGTAAGGGATTATCACTTGAAACCGTTGTACCAGCGTTGTTCGGAAACAGTCCAAAGTTTGCCGACTTGCTATTACGTGTCGTTGCAACCTGCATGTTCAGCATCGTTCGTTTCGAAAAATTGTAGGAGCCGCCAACCGTGTATAAAGTCGCGTTCCCCGCTCCTTTGTTTGCGTTCACGTGATAGACAGCAGCGATAAGCGCAGCAGCGGGCGTTGCTTGCCATGTCACGCCACCCCATTCGTGGTCGAGGGATGTGGGTGCGACACCTGCGGTGGCAGTTCCGCCCGACGTACGAATCGCCTGGTATGATCCTTGAATCTTGAACTGTCCGAGAAACAGGTTTGCCATTGCAGAATATTCGCGCGATGCGGTGAATGGATTGTCAAAACCCCCATTGGCTGGATCGCGAATCTCGTCATACATTGCACGCACCTGGAATAGCGATGACGTATAAGTGATATGCGCGCCCGCTTCCCGACCTTGCGCCGTGGTGCCGTTGCCATTGAAGCTAGTAGCATTTGACAAGGAATATTGTCCGGCGAAGTCAAACCCACCGAATTTCGGAGATTGATAGGAAAAATTATTGCTGGAAAAAGGCCAGTTGCGCCCTCTCACCAAAGATGCAGAGGACCAGAACGATTGCCCAAACGGGTCAAAATCCCAGACATCATTCGCAATAAATAGTTGTCGCCCCATCATAAAAGTACCGTATTTGTCGTTCGCGATACCTATTTCTGCCCAGCGATTGAAAAGACCGTCGCTCGAACCTTGCCCGTTCGTAATGTTGAAGCCACTCTCAAGGTGGAACAGAACCCTGTTGCCGCCTCCAATGTCCTCGGCGCCTTTAAGTCCCCAGTAGCTACCCTGCCAGTCCCCACCCATCACTCGGAATCGACTAGTGCTACCTTGAGCTATACCCGATGCGTTCGGATTGGTGGGAACGCCTGTCATGTACTCCAACGCCTCATCTAGCCGGCCGTATAGAGTCACGCTGCTTTGCGCATGCGCGTCCAATGCCAGACCTATCAAGATGGTCGAAACTAAAATTTTTTTCATGGCAGACTTTAAAAGTAACCTGGGTTTATTAAAAAAACAGCTAACGATTTCGATAACGCATTTACTACAACCTACAAATTCTTATAACGGTGTCAATTTTCAGACCAAAGAAATTCTTATCACGCAAAAAACTTGATCTGTATGAAACGAATTTTTCCCAGCACGATCACAAGCCTGGATTGACATCCAAGTTCGTCGTTCAAAACATAACGTTCAACGCAGCCAATGCAGGCCAAGCTAGCAAATCGAGAATTAACTGCTCACGAAGTTCAGCATCAAAATTGGCATTTCATATTTCTTATCGACTCAGGAGATGATGTTAAAAACTGCTGATCGATCCTCAGTCTCTTCTGTCTGCGGAGTGCTGCTAAAATCACACAACTGCAGAACTAATGGCGACTTTGCCATCAGTCAAAATTTACGTAAAATACATAATGTTCAACGTATTGACACATTTTTCCGTGCAAGTTCATTCGCCGAAAAAAACATGATGAACAGGCGTTGTCAATACGGAAACGCAGCAATTTGCCGTGGAATATTCTCGAGATTAGCGCGCCCATGTTGAACGAAGACGACTTACGCGCACTCCCCTAATAGCGACATCACTGTTTACAGATGCAACATGAAGCCGGCTCGGTACGTTTGCCGTTCCGCAGATGACGCTGTATGCCAGTGTTGGCTCTTTGTTGTTCAGACGGCCAACTGCTATGCACAGCGTCGAATTCGTACCGGTCACAAATCCGGAGCAACGCGAAGTGTTGACCCGGCGCTTGCGTACAACGGGCCGACCATCGCTTGCGTTGCCACCATCGAGCAATTCGTTGGTTAGCCTTTAACTCACGCTGTTGGTAAAACCGCGACCGTCCGGTTGAGCAAAACGATGAGGAAGAGGGCAACAAAAATTGTTAGCGCCCTCGCGATCATCCGCTGATGTGTGGTTTGCGCCCTACAGTACTGCCTGAATCGCGTTACCGAGCGCATCTCTCAGCCAGTTACGAGCGGGTTTCCGCAGATCTTCATATGGCCGATGATAGGCTCGATTGCGCTTCGCCGTTTGTTCGTTGTGCGTAGTCTGGGCGCGACGTTTGCCCCAAACCTGAGTGCTAGATGACGACGGCGTTGCTGGTGACAACCTAATAGCTACGATCCGCGACGGCGACGTAGCGCCACATCTCACTTGGAATCGGCGCCGCTCCAGTGCTTCCGCCAGCGCGTGACCGCTTTAGGGAATTGTTTGGCTTCGAGCACGTGAGCGCAGTGCCCTCTTCATACGTTTCTGGGACTTCGCGTGGGCGTAACGGACAATTTGCAGTCCCAGACCCGACGCCCAGCGTTTGTGGTTTCGCCTCAGCTTCAAGCCTTGCGAGCCGCGGCCATCACCCAATGTTGACAACGTCGACGAGGAATCGCGAATCGATTAATATGGCATCTGCCTTCGCCGTGACCGCCGTGTCTACAATCACGCGCTTCGCGCTCAAGGCGTTAATCACGCCGGCGAGCTTAGCCGCGTCGATTGTCTCGGGCAAAATTCGCCAAAGGCGGCTTCGCCCAGCTGCTTGCGCAATCGCATCAGGTTCGACAGATTGATCGGCAGTCTGGTCTGCAGTCAGATACGGACTGTAAGTAGCTCAGCAATCAGACCAGACGAACTCAAGAGTTGACCCTTTTGCCTGACACGAAGCTTTCGCTCATGAGCGTGAGCAGCCGTTTCCTGTTGTTGAGCGCTGCCAGCCGCACTGCTGGATTCTTAAGATCGACCTGTTCACACAACGGATGTCGGAAGAAATCCTGCTCCGGCATAGACGTGCTCGACCTTATCTGCACCTCACCGGAAATTGCAGGATTCGCGCATCAATATGCGTGGCTCCTGCAGTCCCCTTGCCCACGGTGCCAACTGCATCTGGGATTGTCAAATGTCCAGAGTTGACTACGTACGGCAGATCTGGGGAATCAGAGGCTTACCATAGCTGCATTTACAGGCAAGGGCACGTCAACAGATGTGGATCTTGGCGGCCGAACAAGGTGACGATACATAACGCCCTTTTAGCGGTAGGCAAAACGTCACATTCAGCACGCACTAGGATTGTTCCGCGGGAAGTAGCCGCTCCAGCCCGTTAGGAGCAACGAGAATTTTCCCGGCATCTCTCGCACGGTCGGCGTGTGCAATTGCTTCACCGATATCTTCGATCGGATATACCCGTTCAATATCAACTCTCAGGCCGTCTGCGACGCGCTCAAAGATTTCCCGATAGATCGCTGCGACTTGGGCCTCGGACTTCCAATCAAGGAACCGCCCAAGCAGGAAACCAGTGAATTTCAGGCCACGGTAAACGAGATGAGCGGGCGGGAGGACAATGTCTTCTCGCGAGACTGATCCATAAGTGCACACGACGCCTCCATCTTCCACACAAGATGCAATACGACTTGTCGCCGAGCCCGCCACGGTATCGATTCCCAACTTGATCTTCGCGCCATTCGTCAACGCCCTCACCGATTGCGCCAGATCCTTGCTGTCCGTCACACAGACATCCACGCCGATATCCGCGAGTTGCTGCCGCGCCTCGTCGCGTCGAACGACGTTTACGGTGTTAATTCCACGTTCCTTGGCGAAAGCGATAATAAGGCGACCAACGGCCGAATTCGCGGCATTCTGGATAATCCAGTCACCGCGTTCGAGTGTCACGATATCTGAAAGAAGAAGATGCGCAGTAGGTGGGTTGATCCGCATCATTGCTGCTTGCTTAACTTCTATTTCTGCAGGAACTGCGATGACACGGTGAGCCTTGACGAGGCGGCGTTGCGTCCAATTTTCGCGATCTAGGTTGATAACCAGGTCGCCCACCGCAAGATGACAGACCGAACTGCCGACCGCGATCACTCGTCCTACGCATTCCGCGCCCGGAGTAGCTGGCAACTCCGGCCGCAATCGGTATCTCCCCCAACAAAACGATATGTCAGCTGGATTGATGGGGAACGCCAGTACGTCGAACAGGACTTCATCTTCACCCGGCGCGTCGGGATCCGGAACTTTAATGCAACGGACGTATTTTTCCGGATCACCATATTGCGTTACGACAACTGTCTTCATGATGTCTGCTGCCCCGCTTCGTCTAACTAGATTAATAGGCCTTGGGAATGTAGTTGCCAGTGACTTCTTCGGCGATGCTCCCGAATATGCTCCCCATCATTTCGCGAGTCGACAATCCAGGCATCGGATACAGCTTTTCCAGTTCGGCCAGAACCGCTGGCGGACAGTCCGGCAGAGAGAATCCGTCCATATGAGCCCATTTCTGAATCTGATTCAGGAAGCGTGACGTGACAACGCCTGCGGGAGCGCTGTTAGCCGGATCTTGCATTGCTTCGGCAAGTGAGATGAAAGTCACACCTGCCTCGGCGAAACGATCGAGAATCTCTGGCAAACATTGGGCCGCGAGGGGTGTTCCGTGTATCAACCAGATATGCGGGAAATCTCTCGCAAACACCCGTCTCGCCGCCGCGGCGTGGTTGACGAGTTGCTGCAAGGCCGTCCGAATAAAGCGTTTCTTGACAATTTCAATGGCCGAGCGATCACCGCTTATCGACGCCCGGTAATGTGGCGCAAGAAATTCCGTATCGTAGAACCACGATGTGATTGGCACAGTCTGATAGCCCTTCCTGACCAGATAACGATGCACACCATCGTGCTTCTGTTGCGACTCGCCCCAATTGTCCATCGCATACCGAAAATATTTGGCCGGCGAATAGCTCATCCATTGACTGACAAACGACTCGGTCTGCTCGATGTCGCAAATATACTGTTCGGCAGGGACCCAATTCAAGCTCGCATGGTAATGCGTATGATTGGCGACGAAGTGCCCAGCCTCGACCCAGGCGTCAAGAAGTTTGAAAAGCGTGGGATCTGCAACGCATGGCGACGTGCACGAAAAAGCATAGACACCTTTGATGTCATGGCGACGCAAGGCTTCGATCAATGCCTGCGTCACCACTGCCGGACTAAATCCCGGAGCCCACCAAGTTTTCTTCCAAAGAAAAAGATCATCTACGGTAACCGCAAGCCTGATGGGTTCCATCGTTCGGACCTTCACGTTATTGGTGTTGAACAAAACCTTGTTCTCGAGATGGGTCGGGGCAGCGCCTCGTCAAGATGGCAGTTTTCAGTGCTGACTCGCCCCTTCCGCTCCCAAACCTGTCTCCGCGCGAACTACCTGCAAATCAAAGGCTAGTCTCGCTCGCTCGGCCGCTGGACTGCGATCCAGTTTGGACACGACGTAGATCACGAGGAACGCAAGTGGCATTGAAAACAGCGCGGAATGGTCGTAGGGAAAGATTGCGTGTGGATGCGCCAACACTGTCTTCCAGACGGCGGGCGACAGAATAACCATGCCTACCGACGACACCAGTCCTACGAAGCCGCCCCACATCACTCCGCGGGCCGTGGCGCCCCGCCAATACATGGAGGTTAGCAACGGCGGGAAGTTTGCTGACGCGGCGACGTTGAACGCAAGGGACACAAGAAATGCGACGTTCTGCCCACGGAAAACAATTCCCAGCAGAACCGCGATGATGCCAATCACGATTGTCACTTTCCGCGTCAGACGGACTTCAGATTCGCCGCTCACTGCTGACTTTCGACGCAGCACGTTCGCGTAAATATCGTGCGAGATCGACGATGCGCCTGCCAGCGCCAAACCGGATACGACAGCCAGAATCGTCGCAAACATGACCGCCGCAAGGAAACCGAGGAACAGGTTCCCACCCATTGCCGTGGCCAGATGCAGAGCAACCATGTTGCTTCCACCTAGCAATTTCCCACCAACCTGGCCACCCTCGAAGAAGCGTCCGTCGGTACTCACAATCACGATGCTCGCCAGTCCGATCACGAACATCGCGACGAACATGTAACCGATGCAACTCGCCGCCACGAGAACGCTCGTGCGTGCCTCACGTGCGTTGGGAACCGTAAAAAATCTCATCAGGATGTGCGGCATCCCGCATAATCCAAACACAGTTGCCAACGCTAGTGATAGCGAAGAAACCGGGTCCGCGAACATGCCACCGGGGCCCATGATTCCCGCTCCACTGGCATGAACCTGAACGGCCTTTTCTGCGAGACTCTCAAAGTCAAAATTGAAGCGAGCGAGAGCAAGAATCATCAGCAATGTTGCACCGAACATGATGAGAATCGCCTTAATCAACTGCACCCAGGTGGTCGCGATCATCCCTCCGAATGTTACGTAGACAATCATGAGTATGCCGACCGAAATGACCGCATAGTTGTATTGCAATCCGAACATCAGCTGAACAAGTTCACCGGCACCAACCATCTGGACGATCAGGTAGAAGAACACCACGGTCAGTGATCCAATCGCAGCCATGCATCGCACGCCAACATGGTCGAGACGGTAGGCAATGATGTCGACGAAGGTGTATCGCCCCAGATTGCGTACGCGCTCAGCCATGAGCAATAGCATCACTGGCCATCCGATAAAGAACCCGATGCAATAAAGCAATCCGTCGTAACCACGTGCGTAGACGAGACTGACCACGCCGAGCATCGTGGCTGCGGACAGATAATCGCCAGCTACAGCGAGGCCGTTCTGCATACCGCTGATTCCCCCACCCGCGGAAAAGAAATCTTTCGCTGTTTTTGTACGCTTGGCAGCCCACCACGTAATGGCGAACGTGATCCCGACGAACACAAGAAAAATTCCAATAGCGGCTACATTTAGCGGGCGCCCGCTTCCTTGTTGCGCTGCGCTCGCTTCGCTCGATAGCGTTACGAGCCCGAAGGAAGTCGCCAGCGCGATTGAGCGCTTTAGGTGATTCAGACTCATCGCGCCACCTCCTCGAGAAGATGGGCACTCAGTCGATCGAAGGTGCTGTTTGCCTTGTGCACATAGATCCACGTGATGATCCAGCCAAGCGCAAGAATTGCAACGGCCAGGACAACGCCAACGGTCGTCGACGTGCCCTGTGCGACTGACACACGAAGAATTTGCGGCCGAAAAGCTACCAGGGCGATCAGGATGAAATAGGCTACGAGACCGACTGCCATTAGCGACCGTACAAGTTTCGCCCGTCGCGTCACGAGTTCCTTGAAAAGAACGTGTCGACTGACACGTTCAGCCATGTCCAGATTGTTCACGATGTGTCTCCTCCTAAGCAGCCGGGCACTAAGGCGGCTGACTGGTTGTAGTGTTTTTTCGGCCCCGCAGATGATCGGCTTTTACGCAGACTTTCCACGTGCAATCGATTGCGCCAACCCTTCGCTCCGGCGTTGCTGGAACGACTCGGAAAGGTGGCTGAGCTGGTGCGCGTCGAAGTGTGCGGTCATGGCCGCCCGTAGGCCCTGTATGTCGAGTCCGCGATTGATGGAACGCTTCACGAGCATGATGGCGAATGCGTCGCCGGCGGCGATCTTCCTTGCAAGCGCCTTCGTTTCATCACGCAGCGAATCACGCGGCACGACGCGATTTACCATACCGGCGCGGGCAGCTTCATCTGCGCTCATTCTTCCCCCGGTGAAAAGAAACTCTTTTGCTTTTCGCGCGCCCATCACCCACGGATGAATCATTACCTCGACGCCTGCCGTGCCTAGGCTTTGGCACACTGGATCGGAAAAGAACGCGTCATTCGATGCGATAACCAGATCACACATGTTCGCAACCATGAAGCCGCCCGCCACGCACGCGCCCTGCACTTCGGCGATCGTCGGCTTGGGGCAGTCGAGAATTCTCAGCGCGTAGTCGAAGTAATAGCGCGACTCATAAGCCCATCGCTGCTCGACGGTAAAATCCGCGCGCTTCAGTGCGGCTTCCTTGAGATCGTGGCCTGCCGAGAAGTGTTCACCCTCGCCTGCCAGGATGATTGCCTTGACCGCAGGATCGTCGGTGGCACGACGCATCGCGGAATCGAGTTCGTCAAGCAACGCCTGGCTCTCGGCGTTTCGGGCTTGCGGGCGGTTGTGCGAAATTCGCGCCACTCCCGCGTCGACGTGATAAAGAATGTGTTGATAGGCAGCGTCACTCATGGATCTCATCCTTTTGCAAAGATCGGTCGTATATAGAAAAGGCGCTTTGGCAACGGCGCTCTACGCGAGGAAAAGCCGGTCGGGGTCCAGATGCCGAGCAAGGTCCAGTTCCCCGTCGGTCGGTTCCGGCTCAATGATCAGCGCCTTACTTGCTTTCACGTCCCACGCACACTCGCGTAACGCCAAGTCGGCCAGTTCGTCAGCGGTGAGGCCATCGCGTGCCTGAACGCGTGTCAGGACGAAATCGGAATGGCTGTCCGGGCGCTCGAAAACAGCCCACGGCGTGACCACCGTCAAGACAGCACGCCCCGGTGTTGTAATGAAACCAGCGGAGCGAACAAGACGCTTCGGCGAATGGGCAATCGTAACGAGAATTTCGCGCGCACCACTGCCGATATCGTTTGCGCCACCGGAGCCCGTGAGCAACATGCCCGGCAATTCGCTGCTGTTCAAGTTTCCGTGCGCATCGACTTCCGCGGCACCAAGCACGCCGAAGGCGCGATTTTGCGCGCCGCCCGTGAGCAAGCCGAGAGTGAATTGTGTATCGCTCAACATCGAGCTACCGGCCATATTCCGGTAGTTGAAAAGGAAAGGATCACCGGGAGATGGTACGTACCCGAACATGCCCGATTCAACCATCAGCGGCAGATGCTTACCCGACTCGGCAAGCTGGATAGCGACCATCCATGCTGCAAGTGACGAAATACCCAAGCCGGCCAGAAGCGCGGAGGTGTCACCGTTGGCCAGACGATTTCGAAGCATTCTCGCGGCGAGCACAACATGCCGTTCCGCTTCGGTTGGCGCGGCATCGTGCGATCGCGCACGCTCGGATACTGCTTCCAATCGCCACCCGTCGATGGCAGTACGGCCCTGCAGCGCCTGTATGCGGTCACTACCAAGCTTCGCGAGATAGTCGTCGTGGTCGCGACAGTCGAGGATCCATTCTCGCGTCCATTCAAGCAACGTGTCTGTTTTCTTCCCGGCCCGACGTAGATCCGTGAGCATCGCGTAATCGTCGGTATAGCCTGCGAGTTCCGGTACCGGCGCACTCGGCAGGGAGTTCGGATGGCCGCCGAGCGGTACGTGGCATACGGCGGAAACCGCATAGGCGGGGACCCGGACGTGTTCCGGATAGCGCCGCAGAAACTCGCTGCTGACAATGTGATCAACAGTCGCGATGACCGCCCTTCCCGCACAGAAAGCGGCCCATACCCCGTCGTAAAGCGGTGGGCAAATTAGGATATTGCCGTCGTCGTCCGCAGCCAGTCCATGTATGAAAGTGACATCTGGCGATAGTGGCGCAACCACTTGCGTATTACCATCGTCGAACGGATTGCGCACCGACATCGTTGCATTGAGCGCAGCCAGACTCTTGCCCATGTCGCTGCCCGCCAGCGAGCGTGTCGGCATGAACGGCAGACCGAGTGCGGCAGCCATCAACCGATGCGAAAGCGTCAGCAACGACCAATTTTCGAAAGCTACGCGACCGCTACGGGCAGCTTCGACATAGAGCGGATGCGGCGCGGGTGTCGGATAAGTTATTGCGTGAATGGAGGTGATCACCCGCTTGACGAGGCCGCCCGCAATCATCGGTGCATGCTGGTTCGCTACCGCTGGCGCCACGAGAGTAAAGTCCGGAGTCCGGTTCCAGAACTGGCGGATCACCTCGAACATCGCGGCGTTCGGACGGGCCATCGAACCGCCAAAATAGAGCACGTCCTTGTCGCGCACGTGCGCCGCCACAGCGTCTTTCAGGCTCATGAATTGCGCCGTCCCGACCTTTGCATGAGCTAGCGCGCGCCAACGCGCGGCGAAATCGAGGCTGGTCATATCAGCTTGCATTGAATAGGCTCCGCAACAGGACCGGCTTTTTAACCTTGCCCGCGCCGGTTCTGGGAATCTGGTCGGTGGATATCGTGCGTATCGCTTCCGGCCACTTGAATTTTGAAAGCTGTCCCTCGCAGAAAGCCTGAATCTCGGCGAGAGTGAACTCGCGCCCAAACTCGCGTGGAATCAGTACGGCAAGGACGATTTCTCCGAGTACGTCGTGCGGCTGTGCCAGAACGATAGCCTCCCGTACGTCGGGATGTTTCGCGAGACACTCCTCCACTTCGAGACTCGCAACGTTTTCGCCGCCACGGCGAATAATCGACTTAAGACGATCGACGAAATAAAGACGCCCTGCCGTATCCCGGAAGGCGAGATCGCCGGTATGGAACCAGCCATCGCGTACGGCATCTTGCGTGGCGGCCTCGTTATTCAGATAGCCTGCGAAACCCTGACCGAATCGCACGACGATCTCGCCCATTTCCTCGGGCAGGCAATCGCGGCCGCTCTCGATGTCGACCACGCGCAGGTCGATCCCCGGCACCGCGATCCCCATGCATGCGTTGGGATAAGGGTTGTTCTCAACGACGAAACTCGTCAAGGTTCCAAACGTTTCTGTCATACCATAACCGTCGACGACAGGCCGTCCCCAACGCGCTTCGAGCGCCGCCCGGCGCGGTGCCGATCCCACACCGAATACGTACCGCAGACCTTCGAGCGCGATACGCTCGTCGTCGCTCACGTCCTGCTGCTGCAAGATGTAGAGGATCGTCGCCATCGTCCAGATCACCGTCGGGCGCCCTCGTGCTGCCTGCGCCCAGAAGCGCGATGCGCTGAAGCGGCGTGCCAGCACCAGCGTACCGGCCGACATCAGCGTAAGCGACACACCCCAGTTGAGTGCCGCGCTATGACTGAGCGGCGTAACCAGCATGATTCGGTCGTGCTCGTCGGTCTTCAGGCATTCAACGTAGCCGGCAATCGCCCGTACCACCGCGCCGTGTGTCTGCAAGCCGGCCTTGTGTGCGCCGCCGGTCGTCCCCGATGTGAACGTAGCGGCCAACCCGTCCCGTTCGTCGATTTCCGCAAGACGAGGCAGTAGCAAGCCGTTCGGAATAGCGGCATCCGTCGACAGGGTCGGCACGCCAAACACCGCGATCCCCGCCGTCGCAGCGCGCACCTCGCCGGCAATCGCGGCGAACTCGTCACTGTGGACGAGGTACTGCGCGCCGATGCTGTCCAGCATGCTGACCAACTCGGGCAAAGTGATTGCCGAATGCAATCCGACGCAGATAGCGCCGATCTTCTGGCACGCCAGATAGGTCACGATCCAGTCGGGCGAGTTGTGCATCAACAACGCAAGAACGGTCTTCCTGCCGACGCCCTGCGCGATCAGTTCGCGTGCGCGATGGCTTGCAAATTCGTTCGTCCGCGCGTAGCTCAGGTGAACATCGAGTGAGTCGTCTTCCGCAACAAAATGCAGGAACGGATGGCTTGGCGAATTCGCCGCGGTACGCTCGAAATAGTCGATTAGCAGCATGATGGATATCCGGTAGCAGCCTGTCAGACGTTGCGAAAATCGCGTCCGTCCCGCACGGCGCGGTCGAGACGTTCATGTGCCTCGGGCGAGGCCAGGGTATCGACAAAGAGCGCGCGCTCCTTCTGTAAACCTTCATGAAGTTGGGTCACGCCTGCCTCGTGAACGAGCCTTTTGCCGTGAGCGACGGCCCTCGCGGAAAGCCGGTCGAGCGCGCTCGCCCACTCCAGCGCCAACTCGAGCGCGGAACCGTCGCTGACCGCATGCACCAGCCCCACGGCCAGCGCTTCGACGGGCGATAACCGCTTTCCGAACAACACCAGTTCGAGTGCGCGCGCCGCGCCGACAACCCGCGCCAGTCGCTGCGTCCCACCCGCGCCCGGCACGAGCCCGACGAGAATTTCGGGTTGCCCCAGCATATGCTCGCCACTCTCGGCGATACGAAAATCGCAGGCGAGCGCGAGTTCGCAACCGAAGCCCATCGCGTTGCCATTTATTGCCGCAATCACGGGTTTCGCGCTGTCCTCGATACGCCTGAAAAGAACGTCCATCTCGCGCTCGGGCGTGTGAGCGTGCTCGGGATACCGGTCACCGCGTCCGTTCAGCTTGCAGCTTAGCGTAGCGAGTTCCGCCAGATCGTAATGCTGGATGAAGACACCCGCATTCGCGCCGGTAAAGATAATCGTGCGTACCGACGAATTCCGCTCCGCTGCGCGAAAAGCTCGCAGAAGTTCACCGACGAGTTCGTGCGTCATGTAACCGTGCGGCGGATTGGAGATGCTGATCACGGCCGCGCTATCGTATTTTCTGGTGCGAACTTCACTCATGGGAAGCCTCGTGATGGAAACATTAACGCCATCTTATGACAGAGCGCTCGCTCTGAAAACAGATTTTTGAGAGCGGGCGCTCTATAATGAAAACGACCGTTCCGACGCCGAGCCTTTACCCGGGCGGCAGCGGGACCATTTGCCGGACCGGAAACACCCGGCTCCCGAGGGTATGTCCTGGTACGACGACACTTTCCGCCTGACGCACAAATGCGCCAGGCGCTCAACGCAAGCGGAATACAGATGGCTAAAACTGGCATGCCACGACGAGAAGAATTTTTGGCCGCAGCGCTGAAACGGTTTGCGCGCTATGGCTACGTGGCGACGTCCACACGAGAACTCTGTGCCGACCTGGGGATCGTCCCATCGGCGATCTACAACTACTTCCCGTCAAAAGAAGCGGTCATTCTCGCTATTGAAGACAGGGAGATGTCCCAGATGCTCGGTGAACTGGAAGGAATCGATCGCAAACTTCGGGACGACGTTGGTGGCAGACTCCTTGGCATCGTGAAGTACGTAACGACCCAGGCCATCGCCCGCCGCGAGTCGTGGCGTTTGATGGCCGAGATGCTTCGTTCCTTGAAACCGGAAAATCGAGCGCGAGTCATCGCCCGGCGCGACGCGGTCGAAAAAATCGTACGCGCGACACTCGCCGATGCCGTCAAGGCAAAACTGATTCCTTCACAAGACGTCAAGCTCGCATGCCTGCAACTTTTCAGCATGGCAGAAGGCATGTCAGGTTGGTATAAGGAAAGCAGTGAATATACTGCCGAGCAGATTGCATCGCATGCCGCCGAGTTCTTCCTGCGCGCAATCGGTGCAGAAATACTCTTGCAATCCGAAACCACCGCCAAGAGAAAGACTACCAAGGTGATCGCCAAGACTGACGGCAAAACATTGGTTAGGCGCGCGCGAGAGTTGTAAAAGTTGATTTGTCCACGAATTCGGCCGCGATCGACCAAACTCCGTGAATCTGTGAGATGCCCGTCCCACCTCGCTCTCGCGCGGCGGACGCGGCATTCGCCAACGACATCAGAAATATCGAAAATTTTATTCGCTTTAATGCGGCCGGATGTCCGCCTATCGCCGCACCGCGGCGCAGTGTGGCGATCAACTAGTTTCAGTCAGGCAGATGGATTCTTTTTCGCTGTCGGCTTCGCCTCATGGGCTGCGGGTGACAGGTAGTCCAGTGTGGAGCACACGGATCGGATCGTAGAAAGTAAGGTTCCCTCGGTTTTTCGCCTTCCAGTGGCTCCGGGTTACGAAACCGCATCCCTTGTACGCTGAGCCACAAGCCAGTCTTGCATGAGCTGGGTTGGCGACGTGAAACTAAGCGATGAATAACGACGACTGCGGTTATAAAACACTTCGATGTATTCGACCAAATCCGCGACGGCTTCGCGATGCGTGCGATACCTCGTGCCGTGCGCTCACTCGTTCTTCAGGCTGTTGAAGGAGATTTACGTCGGCGCGTTATCCCAGCAAATGACTTTGCGGCTCATCAAGCGTTGTATGCCGTACGAGTTCAGTTTGCGCTTGAAGTCGTGGCTGGCGTATTGACTGTCTCTCTCCGAATGATTCAGCGCGCCGGGCGCGGGCCACCCGCGGCACCATGCCATCGTCAGCGCGACGGTCACGAGCTCTGCCGTCATCCTCGGCTGACGGACCAGCCACGATCTCTCGGTTGAACAGTTTTTCGGCTACCGCCTGCGCGATTAGCGTCGTGCAGGCAACAGGAGTGCGGCCATGCGGCTTCCGAAGTACGCGTTACGTTTGTGCGGTAACGACCGCGCCCTCGTAGATCAGCCTTCGCCCTTCAACTCAATCATGAGATCCTTTGCGGCCACACGGTCACCAGTCTGGATATGCACGGCGGCAATCTCACAGTCGCGCTCGGCCGCAATGTGAGTTTCCATTTTCATTGCTTCCAACGCGACGAGCGTCGTACCGGCGGCGACCCGCTGTCCGGGCTGCACGGCAATGGTCACGATCAAACCCGGCATGGGTGCGGCGATATGCAACGAATTTGATGGATCGGCCACGGGGCGCCCATGACGCTCCGGACCCGCGCGTACAATCTTTTGCTGTTCGATCGAGACGGTTCGTGACTGACCGTTCAACTCAAACTGAACTTTGATCATGCCGGAGTGGGTGTCGGCGTGCTTGCCTTGCATCGCAACAAGCAACGTTTTGCCCGGCGCAATTTCGATCGCTGCCTCCTCCTGCTCCTGCAATCCATAGAAGAAGGCCGGCGTCTGTAGCACGGAAGTGTCCCCATAAGCGCGCAGGTGAGCGAAATAATCACCTGTTTGCTTTGGGTACATGAGGTACGAAGCCAATTGCTGGTCGTTTAATTCTCTTTCGCACAACGCGGTGCCTTCCGAACGCGCGGCTTCCAGATCAACCGCTGCAAGAGTGTCGCCGGGCCGGTAAGGCGCAGGCGGCTCGCCCTTGAGCACCTTGCGTGAAAGTGCGGCTGGAAAGCCATCGGGCGGAAAACCAAGTTCGCCCTTAAACAGCGAGACAACGGATTCCGGAAACGCGACCTCCTTAACCGGATCAGCCATGTCAGCGACGTTCAGGTCGTTGGCCACCATCATCAACGCCATGTCACCGACTACTTTGGAGGTCGGAGTTACCTTGACGATATCACCGAATAACCGGTTCACATCGGCATAAGCGCGCGACACTTCGGTCCAGCGATGTTCAATGCCGAGCGAGCGCGCCTGTTCACGCAGGTTTGTGTACTGACCGCCTGGCATCTCGTGGCGATACACATCGGCGGTGCCAGCCCGTATCTCGGATTCGAACGGCGCGTAGTATCGACGCACGCCCTCCCAGTACAGCGAAGCTTCATGCAGCCGCTCGAGACTGAGTCCCGGATCTCGCTCGGTGCCCGCGAGCGCTGCAGCAATGCTAGACAGATTCGGCTGCGACGTCAGCCCGCTCATCGCGTCCAGGGCGCCGTCCACTGCATCGCAACCGGCATCGATCGCGGCCAACGCCGAAGCCGCCGATATGCCACTGGTGTCATGCGTGTGGAAATGTACAGGCAAGCCCGTCTCTTCCTTGAGTGCTTTGACGAGCGCAGCGGCGGCCTGCGGGCGGCAAATACCTGCCATATCCTTGATGCCCAGAATATGCACACCGGCATCCTGCAACTCGCGTGCAATTCCCACGTAATAGCCAAGGTTGTACTTCGAGCGCGAGCCATCGAAGAGATCGCCCGTGTAGCAGATCGCCCCTTCGCACAGCGCCCCGCTTTCGCGGACCGCGTCAATCGCCACACGCATGTTGCGCACCCAGTTCAGTGAATCGAAAACGCGAAACAGGTCGACGCCTGCGCTTGCGGCCTGAGTGACAAAGAAGCGGACGACATTATCGGCGTAGTTCGTGTATCCGACAGCATTCGAGCCACGCAACAACATCTGAAACAGGATATTAGGAACCCTCTCACGTAACTGCGCGAGGCGCTGCCATGGATCCTCCTTGAGAAAGCGCAATGCCACATCAAACGTTGCGCCGCCCCAACATTCCATCGAAAAGAGCTGCGCAAGCTCACGAGCGTAGAACGGTGCAATCGGAAGCATATCGGCCGTACGCATGCGTGTAGCAAATAGCGACTGGTGCGCGTCGCGCATCGTCGTATCGGTCAGCAGAACCTGCTTCTGGTCCAGCATCCAGCGCGCGAACTTTTCCGGCCCGAGCTCGCGCAACCGGTCGCGTGTACCTGGCAACAGCGGAGTAGCTGCGCCGAGAGCTGGCAGCACAGGCCGCGACATCGGTAATGTAGGCAGCGAACGGCCGCTCATCTCCGTATGCCCGTTGACATTTATCTCGCCAAGATAGCGCAACAGCTTGGTCGCGCGGTCGCGCCGCTCGGTAAATGCAAGCAGTTCTGGTGTCAGGTCGATGAAGCGTGTTGTAACGTCGCCGCGCCCGAACGCAGGATGATTGACGACGTTTTCAAGGAACTGCAGATTCGACGAGACACCACGAATCCGAAACTCGCGTAGCGCCCGGTCCATCCGTTTGATCGACTCGGCAGCGGTCGGCGCCCACGTGGTCACCTTAACAAGCAACGAGTCATAATATGGCGTGATCACCGCACCGCCATATGCGGTGCCCGCATCAAGGCGAACGCCGAAGCCCGACGCGCTGCGGAACGCGGTGAGCCTGCCGTAATCTGGGAGAAAGCTGTTCTCGGGATCCTCGGTTGTGATTCGGCATTGCAGTGCATGGCCATTGAGCGGAATGTCCGACTGCGCCGGCACGCCAGTTCCAGGTCCGCTAACGACACCGCTCTGGTCGAGCGTATCCCCAGTCACCCCGATCCTGCCTCCCTCGGTGATGCGGATCTGAGCCTTGACTATGTCGATGCCGGTGATCATCTCGGTCACGGTATGCTCGACCTGAATGCGCGGATTCACTTCGATGAAGTAGACCTCGCAAGAGTCGGCATCCATCAGGAACTCTACCGTGCCTGCATGTGTGTACCCCACCGAATTCATCAATCGCAATGCCGAGTCGCAAAGCATCGCACGTCCGGCGTCATCGAGGTACGGTGCAGGAGCGCGCTCCACCACTTTCTGGTTCCGTCGCTGCACCGTGCAGTCACGCTCATGGAGATGCACGAGATTGCCATGCATGTCTCCCAGTATTTGAACCTCGACGTGGCGCGCGTTCCGCACCAACTTCTCTACATATACTTCGTCGTTGCCAAATGCTGACAATGCTTCGCGTCGCGCTGCGGCGAGTGCGACCTCGAGCTCGGCCTCGCTCTCCAGAACTCGCATCCCTCTGCCACCTCCGCCCCAGCTCGCCTTGAGCATTAGCGGGTAGCCGATTTCTGCCACGAGACGGGTGCACTCTTCAAGATCGTGAGGCAACGGCGGGGTCGCTGGCATCACCGGCACACCGGCCGCGACAGCCGCATTGCGGGCTGCCACCTTGTTGCCGAGCATGCGCATGACTTCTGGCGAAGGACCAATCCACCGAATTCCCGCATCGATGACCGCCTGCGCGAAGTCGGGATTCTCGGAAAGGAAGCCATAGCCGGGGTGGATAGCGTCGACATTCGTCTGCCTGGCGATTCGAAGAATGTCATCGATGTCGAGGTAGGCGGCGAGCGGCTTTTTGCCTGCACCGACCAGATAGCTTTCGTCGGCCTTGAAGCGATGGAGGGCGAGGCGATCTTCCTGTGAATAGATAGCTACGGTACGGATGTTCATCTCCGCAGCGGCTCGCATGACACGGATGGAGATTTCCGAGCGATTGGCTATCAGCAGGGATCTGATCGGAGAATTATTCATGGTCTGTAGTAGCGAAACAGTCGAGGAACGCAGTCATAGCGCGCCGCTCGCCCGCGAATGCGTATAAGGCGCGCGAATGCGTGATACGCCGGTAGTGTCACCGGGTCCCTCACGAGTGATGTAGATCAATGCGGCTCTCGTGTGCGAACACAAAGCGCACCGCGGGTAACCGCAGATTCAGGCTACGCCGGTGAAGAGGAAGTGCGAATCCATCCAGTCGTAGCCCGATCTACTGTTCGCCCAAGCCCAGTTAGTCCAGACGCGGCTTGGAGCAACTTCGGAGCAATTGTCTGTCGTCAGCTTGGCTTCCGTCTTATAGTCATCTTTCGGGGACTCGACGTGCTGCATTTTCGTTGAGTTTTGTCCGTCATTATTCATCGCTGGATTTCCCAATTGAAAAAGCTGACGGCAGCAAAACGCTGCCTTCGACCGCTACTTGCATAGGAACGGGTTGCGGACCGCCCCCACCTCTAGAACATCAATTTGACGCAACAGGTTTTCCTGACGCTTTTGCGCCGATCTATTCAGCGAAGGCGCGGGAAGCCACGAAGCAGGCAATGAGCCCGGCTGCCAGCGCCGCCGCCGAACGTTTACCAGCCCTCCAGCACGATTTTGCCGCGTGACTTGCCGCTTTCCAGCAGGGCATGCGCACGCTTGAGGTTTTCG
>NZ_JARESX010000099.1:0-20839 GCF_046026435.1 Paraburkholderia sp. RL17-381-BIF-C
AAGCAACCGCCACTATCACTGCGAACTGCCTGATTGGCGAGCGCGCACCCAGCCCACATCCGACCAGGTCCGCGCCCGTGGTCTCGTCCTTCTGGCGATCCTGTCGCGACAGGGTCGACCGACGACATGAGACGTGATGTTTTGCGTCACCTGACGACATTGAAGCGCGACACACTTGCGCACCCGGCACCCTCCACGTCGCCCGGAGAATATTTCCCATATATTGATCTTTGACCTGCCTCGATATTAAGATGGGCACCGAGGCGCGCGACATGCATCCATCGTTGAATTGGGTACCTGCCGCCATGCCCGAGCGATCCGCGCCCGCAAGGTGAGAGCGGCGGATCGGGTTGCAGCGAAACACAGGTATAGCCAGGAGACGGAGATGCTCAGTCCACATGAATTTGCCACCCTCGTGCTGCTTAGGGATGCGCCGGACCCGCTGAGCCTGGATCGTGCGGATCTGGAAGCGCTCCTTGAACGTCAACTTGTCACACTGGAGCAACTCGCCTCCGGTCAACAACTCCCTCTCGTCACCGACCACGGCCAGGTTTTTCTCAAAGCTGCTGCTCGCATGCTTCGCGACAGATGACACCGATCGGGTGATCCAGTTCTTCAGTCAAGGAGTCTTCCGTGAGTGACTCGTGGGCGGGAATTACCGTGGGATTTTTCGGACTGGTTGTCGCCGCGCTGCTGGTGGCTAGTCATTACCGTCGCGAATTGACACGCCGGAGGACGCTCAGGCAGATGGACCCTCGCCAGTGTTGGGACGTGATGCGTCACCGTCGATGAAAAGCATGTTCTCAAAGACGCAGATGATTGAGGCTTAGGGTGCTCGGCTATGTCGCGCGGGAACTCCGTTTCAGAGGGAGATGACTGCGTGCACAATCTGAGTTTTGCCGAAAAAATCCGCGAGCGCGCCTGTCAGCTTTGGCAACACGACGGCAGCCTCGAAGGATCTAATGACGAATTATAGCGACTCGCCCGAACGCTCATCGAGAGGCAATTAGGGCTTCCGGTCCTCCGGTTCCTCCAAATTTGGACGCCTTGGCTCCTGGCTAAGGACTCCGCTTGCCCATCGGCATGGCGTTCAGACATTCACCGGAATTGATGTAGGCTCCTGCCTCAGTACGGGTCAATGGCACGCAGCGCGACCGGCGAACCGCGGGCCAGTCTCATTTCCCACAATGCACCTCCTTCGACGCCGACGAGAGGCATGGCCACCCTGACTCACCTCGTCCGATAATAACGATAATAACGATAAGAACAGGAAATGGCTTGATCGCTGATTTCATCTGCGTCATCCAACGAAAGCTCGTTGCATCTTCGCTCCTCGTCGCCAGGTCCGGCGCCGTCATCGCCATAGTCGCGGTCGGTCTCTGCGGGATGGTTCTTACGAGAGCCGGCAGGACGCTCTGAACCATACCCGCGAAACTTGCGCGGCATTGCGCTTATAGCCGAGCGCGACATCGAACGCACTTTCAAACTCGGCGGATTCAACAGGTGGACGCAACACACTAAAGACTGCGCAAGCAGTGGGAGTGTTGCGTCCACCGGTTGAATCCGCCCTCCATGATCTGTCGTTGCAGGCTGTGGTGGACGGACTCAAGGATCCCGAGGACATGGATCTCGCTCCGACTGCGCCGAGAGGTGCTGTTCGATCGCGCGGCCAACGCAAAATATCTCGGTTCAATGCTCGTTCTCGATGCAACGAGGATCTGCTGCTCTACCGAGCGTTCCTCGTCGACCCGCAGCCCGCAAACCGCTGGGCGTCCGCCCCCGGCGGCAGGCACCCACGTGGTGACTCGCGCTGGCGGCCGTTCAACGGCCCGCTGTCGCCGGCCAGTCAGCGACAGGCGCTGATCATCTTGAACGGCATGTTCACCTGGCTCGTAGATGCGGGTTATCGGCGCGGCAACCCGATGGCGTTGCTGCGTCAGCGCGGAAAACATGTGGCACCGCGGGTCACCCGCTACCCGTCGATCTCGCTGTGTGATGAGGTCAAGGGCTTCGTGGCGCAACTGCCGCAGGCCACTGCGGTAGAGAGGGCCTACTACGCCCGTTGCCGATGGCTCACCACTGTCTTCTACCTGCAGCGCATGCGCCTCTCGGAGGTCGCCGCCGGAAAGATGCTCGACTTCTCGCGCCGGCTCGGCGCCGACGGACGCGAGCAGTGGTGGCTCCGCATTGTCGGCAAGGGCGAGCAGGAGCGGATCGTCCCCGCGTCGCCCGAACTGGTCGCCGAGCTGGCCCGCTACCGGAAGGCGAGCGGTCTCCCGCCGCTTCCGGGCCGCACCGACGACACGCCGCTGCTCATCCCGTTCAGGGGAAAGCGCCGCTGCATGTCGCGCTCAGCCGTGCACGACGCGATCAATAGCATGTTCGGCAGCGCCGCCGCGTGGATACGCGCCCGCGGACCTGAGTTCATGGATCGCGCCGATGAGCTGGACCGCGCTTCGACACACTGGCTGCGACGTACATCGGGCTCGCACCAGGCCGACGGCGGGGCCGACCTGCGCACGGTGTGCGACAATCTCGGTCATGTGTCGCTGAACACTACCAGCCGCTACCTGCATGCGGAAGAGGACAAACGCCATCGCGAAACGGTGAAAGGTCACCGGGTGAACTGGGAGGCGCAGCTTGCCGCTGAACCCGGAGCTGCGAAGAGCGACCGATGAACCCAGACCCGAACGGCGCCCCGGCGATCGCGTTGACCCACAGGCCGGCTGCCGCATAACGCCCCACGGCCGCGGCCTCTCCCGACCAGAATCAGGGATCCATGGGAATGGGCGAACTGGCGTTTCCGTCCAGAAACGCCCTGAGCTTCTGCTCCGCCGTTAGGACTTCATGCAGCGGCGCGCTGGCCAGTTGCGAATCGTAAAGCGCGAGAAGTGCCTCGAAATCGTCGATTACTTCGTCTGGCAGTCGCCACTCGCCATATTCGTGAGCATGGGCGGGGGTCGCCTCAACGGCATTCTCGGGAACTCCTTGAGCTGATCGGCCGGACAGTTGCCGTATCCGGCCCGTCGCAGAAACCAGCCCAGATACACTACTGACATGAGTCGGTTCACGTGGTGTCACTGCCGACAAGCCCGGAGCCGGATCGGGGTCGCCTCAGAAAACGGAAAAACACGCTAAGCTCTTGCCCGCCACTCTCAGCGGGCGACGGCCTGGCTCAGTACGAGCTAAGTCTGCCTGGGTAGCTTCTCCACCGTGCAAATCCCTGCACTCTCTGGAGAAGCATCATGTACCGCTATACCAAACTATCCCTGCTGGCCATCGCCATCGCTGCGACGGGTGCCGCGGCCTACGCCGCCAATGGCGGCATGGAAAACGACGCCCTGGCGATCACCAAGGCCAAGATTCCGCTCAGCCAGGCCGTGACCATTGCCGAGCAGCACGCCAATGGCAAGGCGTCGCGCGCCGAGTACGAGAATACGAAACAAGGCTGGGGTTATGACGTGGAGGTCGTCAGCGGGGTCAAGGTCTTCGATGTCCGGGTCGATGCCGAGAAGGGCACAGTCATCTCGTCTGCCGAAGACAAGGCGGATCACGATGACGAGCACGACAAACAAGACTGACACCTCGTCGGCATGGCCGGATTGCGCGCTGCGGGGCATCCGGCCCGGAGACCTCATGGAATCACTCAACCAAACCTTCTTCCTCTGGCTCAACGCTCCGGAGCACCCCAGTGCCCTGGCGCTAATTCTGGCCATCTTCTTTGCCGAGCGGCTCGTCTGGGCGATTCCGCTCCTGATCGGTGTCGGGTGGCTGCGCGGCAGCGAGGCCAGCCGCAACACGATGCTCGTGGTGGGCGCATCGGGGTTGCTGGGCCTGATGGTCAACCAACTCATCGGATTGGCCTGGTTGCATCCCCGGCCTTTCATGATCGGCCTCGGCCACACCTTCATTCCGCACGTTGCCGATTCCTCATTTCCAAGCGATCACCTGACGCTGTGGTGGGCGGTCGCCTTCAGTTTCATCCTGCAGCGAGGCCGCCGAATCGCAGGCATCGGGCTGGCCTTGTTAGGCGTCCCCATCGCCTGGGCGCGCATCTATTTGGGGGTTCATTTCCCATTCGACATGTTCGGGGCCGCCTCGGTTTCTGCACTCAGCGCCTGGCTGAGCCTGCGCGGAGCGCGTTGGTACCTGGAGCCGGTCTACCGTCTTGCCACCGCCATCCATCGCCGATTTCTCGGCAGGCTGATCGCGCTGGGATGGGTTCGCGAGTGAACCTATGGCAGGGCTAAGTCAGCCCGATCAGACTGCTAGCAAACCATTTCACCTTGACGGGAGAACACCATGTACAAGTTACCCGCCCCCAGGGCAAGCGACATGCTCAACAAAGTCCCGGAAGTCGCGCTGTCATTCTGGATCATCAAGATCATGTCCACCACGGTGGGCGAGACCGGGGCTGATTTCCTGGCCGTGAACGCGGGCTGGGGCCAGGGTATGACACGCACCGTCATGGCCGCCTTGCTGGCGGCAGCCCTATTTATGCAACTGCGCACTCGACGCTACACCCCTTGGATTTACTGGCTGACAGTGGTTCTGGTCAGCGTAGTCGGCACCCAGATCACCGACTTCCTGACCGATGGCCTGGGCGTCAGTCTGTACGCAAGCTCCTCGGCGTTCGCCATGGCGCTCGCCGCGATCTTCTTCGTCTGGTATCGGGTCGAGCGAACCTTGTCCATCCATGACATCGTGACGCGTAGTCGGGAACTCTTCTATTGGGCCGCCATCCTCTGCACGTTCGCGCTGGGCACCGCTGCCGGCGATCTGGCGACCGAAGCGTTGGGCGTGGGCTTCGCTTGGGGCGCAGTCGCGTTCGGCGCGCTGATCGGCATCACTTACGCCACCTGGCGCATGGGCGGCAATGCAGTCCTGACCTTCTGGATCGGCTACATCCTGACTCGTCCGTTCGGCGCAGCAGTTGGCGACCTGCTGACGCAGGCCAAGACCTACGGTGGCCTTGGCATGGGGGCTACGTGGACCAGTGCATTGTTCCTTTCGGTGATCGTCATGCTTGTGGCAACTGCACAGATCGGGATGAACGGAAGCCGCCCTGCCCAGGCCGCCGAGCACCCCCCTTTCTAATCTCAAGGAGAATTCATGATCATGCAGCACGTAGTCGCTCGTCCTTTGGCCGCCGTGTCGGCCGCCGTGCTCCTGGCCCTGGCGGCCGGTTGTTCCAAGCCAGCCGATCAGAGCAACGCGAGCACAACATCGACCACCTTGACCCAGACTGCCTCGGCACCGCAGGGCAAAACCGGCTCCAAACTGGGCGACCTATCGGCCTTCCGCAGCATCGCCGCTGACGTATCCGCCATCGTTGACAAGGGTGATCTACCAGCAGCCAGGACCCACATCAAGGATCTGGAGGTCTCGTGGGACTCGGCGGAGGCCGGTTTGAAACCGCGAGCAGCCGGCGACTGGCATGCGCTCGACAAGGCCATCGACAAGGCGTTGGCCGCCCTGCGTGCCGATTCGCCGAACCAGGCTGATTGCAAGGCCGCCATGGCCAGCTTGCTAAAAGCCTTCGACACGCTGCAAGGCAACGCTTGATTAGCGAGTGTTCCCCCATGAAAACATCTACTGAACTCGCCTTGGCCAAAGTCCCCGAAGTCACGGTGGGGTTCTGGCTCATCAAGATTGCCGCCACCACGCTCGGCGAAACCGGCGGCGATGCCGTTTCGATGTCGATGAACCTAGGTTACCTGCTTGGCACCGGCATCTTCGCGGCGATCTTCCTGGCTGCCGTGGTCGCACAGGTCGAGGCCAAAGGCTTCCATCCCGTCCTTTACTGGGCCACCATCATCGCCACCACCACGGTCGGCACGACGGGGGCCGATTTTGCGGATCGTTCGCTCGGTATCGGGTACGCTGGCGGTTCGAGCTTGCTACTGGCCTTGCTGCTTGGGTCGCTCTTCGTCTGGTATCGCACCCTCGGCTCCGTGTCTGTGAGTACCATCAGTTCGCCAATGGCCGAATCCTTCTACTGGCTAACGATCATGTTCTCCCAGACCTTGGGGACAGCGCTGGGCGACTGGACAGCCGACACAGCCGGCCTGGGTTACACCGGCGCGGCGGTCGTATACGGCGGGCTGTTAGCCTTGGTCGCGGCAACCTACTACTGGACTGGTGTGTCCCGAACGCTGTTGTTCTGGGCTGCGTTTATCCTGACTCGCCCCCTGGGTGCCGTGGTTGGCGATTTTCTGGACAAGCCACTGAGCGCCGGTGGTCTGGCGCTGAGCCGTTATTCGGCATCGGCCGCGTTGCTGACCTTCATGCTTACCGCGATCCTGCTTTTCAGGCAACGGGCGGCCACAACGGCACATTGAACAACGATTGAACGGAGGGGAAATGCGGGTATTGCTGGTCGAGGACGATCCCATGATCGGTGACGCGATCCAAGGAGCTTTGAAGGATGCGTCCTACGCTGCCGACTGGGTGAAAGACGGGCAATCCGCCCTCACGACACTGGGTTGCCAACACTATGACTTGGTGCTGCTCGACCTGGGCCTGCCCGGCAAGGATGGGCTGGAGGTACTGGCCAGCATTCGCGCCAAAGACAACCCGATCCCCATGCTCATCATCACGGCGCGCGATAGCCTGGATGATCGTCTGCGCGGCCTGGATGGCGGTGCCGACGATTACGTGTCCAAGCCCTTTCAGATGGCGGAGCTGCTGGCCCGGATGCGCGCCGTACTGCGGCGCAAGGGCGGCGCGGCAGCGCCCGTACTCAGCAACGGTGCGGTGTCACTCGACCCGGCCACGAAAGAGGCCACCGTCAATGGCGGTTCCGCGGTTCAACTGTCCAACCGTGAGTTCTCACTGCTGCAATCCTTGTTGGTTCGACCTGGGGCCATTCTCTCGCGCAGCGAGCTGGAGGATCGTCTCTACGGCTGGGGGGAAGAGGTCGAAAGCAATGCCGTCGAGTATCTGATCCACGCGTTACGACGCAAGCTCGGCAACGAAGTCATCAAGAACGTCAGGGGGGTCGGATGGATGGTCTCAAAAGGCGCTTGAACGAATCGGTTCAGATCAAGCTGTCCTTCACTCTGTCGCTGGCCATCCTTGTGGTGGCCGTCGTGGCCGGCGTCTTCTCGTTCCTGGCTGCCTTCTATGAGGCCCACGAGCTACAGGATGACGTTCTACGCCAAGTGGCGCAACTCGTGGATCGGCAGCGCCTGTCCCGCGCCCCTCCGACCACAAATACCCGTCTCAAGGATGTCGATGAAGAATCGCGCGTGATCGTCCAGCGTTTGGGCGAAGCAAGCTCCTCTTCGGAAGGTGTGGATGCAGGAGGAACGCTCCCTCTCCCAGCAGCCCTGACCGATGGACTGCATACGCTCGAAGTCGAAGGTGAGACATTCCGCGTGCTTGTCAAGACAACTGCTGCCGGCGAACACATTGCCGTGGCTCAGGAATCCGGATTCCGTAATGAAATAGCCCGCGATGGGGCTCTGCGCACGGTGATGCCCTTCCTGATTCTCGTACCGGTGCTGCTGTTAATCGTCGCAAACCTGGTGCGCAAAATGTTCCGGCCGATTGCGGCTCTTTCCAACGAAATCGACCTGCGCGCTGAGCAGGAGTTGCACCCCGTCGAAGACCGCCACCTTCCGGTCGAGGTGCGCCCGTTCGCAGTCGCGATCAATCGCCTGCTCAACCGTGTCGGGCAGTCTATGGAGTCTCAACGACGCTTTGTGGCAGATGCCGCACACGAGCTACGTTCGCCTCTGACCGCAATGTCTCTGCAGACGGAACGGCTAGCAGAAGCGGAAATGTCCGGCCTGGCGCGCGAACGTCTGATGGTGTTGCGCCAAGGGATCGAACGCGGTCGGAGCCTGCTCGATCAACTTCTGACCTTGGCCAGGGCGCAGTCGGCCACCGACCTGCCGCAAGTACCGATATCCGTCCAAAGCATCTATCGCCGCGTGCTGGAAGACCTCGTGCCGCTGGCCGAGGCCAAGCACATCGACATCGGGGTCGAAGGCACACAAGATGCCGAAGTGTGGGCAAGCGAGCTGGACATGATTGCCGTGGTCAGGAACCTGGTTGATAACGCGATTCGCTACACGCCAGAGAGAGGGCGTGTCGATCTTTCGTTGGGGGTGTCGGACGGGAAGGCCGAGCTGCGTATTCAGGACACCGGACCAGGCATTCCGTTGGCCGAGCGGGGCCGGGTCTTCGATCCCTTCTACCGCACGCTGGGCAGCGAGCAGATCGGTTCTGGCCTGGGGCTGTCCATCGTCCAGACGATCGTCAATCGCATCGGCGCGGAGATCCGCCTCAGTTTCGCAAATGAAGCAAAGCAGACCGGCTTGAGCGTCACGGTCCTCCTTCCCGTCATCGCCTCTGGCGACTTGGAGGTGTCCAGTTAGAGATACCCTCAAGCTATCTATGACCCCCGTTTTGCAACACTGCTTCTGGATCTGTCGTTAGCTCGCGCAAATCTATTCCCCGCCGCATTGGGGCTAGCTCCTAGCGCCACGAGGAGATTTTCGCCTGACGGTCCTAAGCGCGGATACAGTCTCCAAGACTCGTTTCTTGATCAGGTTTGCCGCCAGCCCAGGGGGCCGCTCGCGTCATCAATTTTTTTGAGTCGTTGCAAACCAGTTCGGTAATCTGAAAAAGTGAAAGTAAAGCCGCTCGCTCAAGCCGGAGAGTCGGTCGAACCGGCATCAATCACGGTGTTGCGGGCCGAAATTGCCCGCGCCGTTCCGACCGCGGGCGGACGAATACTCGCGCTGCTCAGGTCCGCTGGGTCCGTATATGAAGGCAACGGGAACAAGATAAGCGCTAATTTGAGCGCACACGCACGCGCATCAATGTCGCCTAGCGCTGCAAATTTGCTGGCGCGGAACCGCGTCGTTTGCGTATGATTTTCTTTGCTCAGGCGGCGTTGGTGGAAGCCTGAGACTGCATGAACCAAAACGGCAGTAGGTCGCTTATGTCGGCGTCTTGCGCCCGTTGAGGCAGTTGGGTCAGGACGTGAAGCAGGTACGTGTATGGCTCGATGTTGCACGCGCGGCATGTAAGCACAAGGCTGTAGATGACGGCGCTGGCTTTCGCTCCAGCGACCGTGTCGCTAAAGAGCCAAACTTTTCTCCTGGTGGCAAACGGACGGATGTCGCGTTCCACGATGTTATTGCCAACCGGGGCTTGCCCGTCGCCGACGTAACGGCTGAGATACTCCCACTGGTTAAGCGTGCAGTTGATGGCATTGCCCAGCGGGCTTTCGGGCGGCACTTGCGGTGCTTGCTCGTCAAGCCAAGGCTTTGAATGCCTCAAGGAGCGCAACGCTGTGCTGCTGTCGTAGTCGTAAGGTATAACTGGCACGCGTTTCCCCGCTCGGAGGTTTCTCTCGCGCGAGTGCTTCGACGCGGTAGAATCGCTGTAAGAATTCGAGTGCTTGCTGCGCGCGTTTGCCTAATTTCTTCTGCGTCTTCAGGGCGTCTACGAATCCGCGTCTCGCATGAGCAAGGCAGCCGAAGTGGGTCACACCTTTGACCGTTCGCCATGCGCTATACCCGTCGGACATCACCATGCCTTTGTAGTCCGCGAGAAACGCCTGGGGGATATTGCTTGCCGCGTCCGGGTTGATAGTTAAACAACACTACAGGCTCTTTGCTATCCTGCCCGCCGCGGTACAGCCACATGTAAGACTGGCTCTGTGCGGCCTTGCCCGGTTCCTTCAGCACCTGAACGGTCGTTTCGTCGCCATGAATCAGTGGCTGCGACAGCAACGTCTTGCGTAACTCCTGGTACAGGCGGTCAAGATGCAATTGCGTTGGCTTGATGACCGGTGCCCCAGCGTGCCTCGGCCCACCGGTATGTTCGCGCGCCCGAGCGCCTCTTCCATCCGATATAGCGGCGTGCCGTCGAGGTATTTACCCGTGATCACCGTGGCTATCATGGCCGCGCTCGCCCGACTTCCCGGCAATGGTTGGGACGGCATCGGCGCGGTCAGGATCGGCGTACGCTCAGCGACACGCTCGCAATGACGGCAAGCATATTTGAAACGAACATGCTGCAGGACTGAAGCCTTCACCTCAATATGCAGTTGTTCGCTAATTTCCTCGCCCATACGATGCATTGCGTTGCTGCAGCAGGGGCAGATCTTCTGCTCCTCGGGCAAGTCGTACTCAATACGCTGACGGGGAAGATCTGCAGGCAGAGGCTTGCGTCCTCGTTTGCGGCGAGCAGGCTCGGGCGCCTCCGGCAGACCGGTGTCTGGTAAGTCGAGTTGGTCTATGTCCTTGTCGAGCCCCTCAATTGCGACCTGCTCGGCTTCGTTGAACACTCGATCCTGAAGCTTCTCGCTTCTCGCTGCTCGGCGCGAAGCGCTTGTGTTGCGCGAGCCGGAACTGTTCCTCAAGATGGCGAACGCGTTCGCCCAACTGGCGGTTGCTGGCCTCTAGCTCGCGAACGTAAGCCTGCGCGGCAGGAGGCAATTGGGAGAATTCGCGTTCATCCATGGTACCCACAGTAGCGAAATGCTACGCTTGATGGGTTTACGGAAATCTGTAACAGCTATCGGGAACGTCGCCTGGAGAGGGCGCGCCGCATCAACTCGTATGATGGTAATGCGGGGCCGGATGACGTCGTACCGCGTCGATGTCGATGCCGTCCAGGAGCCAATGCAGCTGCTCGGTCGTCAACTGCCCGACGCTTGTAGCTTCCCAACGGTTGCTCACCGACCCCGATAGGACGGCATGACTGACAGCAGAGCAGAGCTCAGCGCAACTCACGACCGAGAATTATCGGGCGGCCTTCCTGTACCGGTTTCAGCAATACGCCGGTAAAGGATGAACTCCTGCTGGCTGTCCCCGGGCCGTGCACCGGTCCAGAAAGGCTGCCAAAAAAGGGAAGAAGGCCTGCGCGCAGCTGGTGTCTGCACGATCATAACCTTGCAATCCTCAGCCCCCCGAGACCCAAGGGGACGTGCTTGACGGTGGGCATACCACGCAAACATGGGGGCCTCAGATTCGCCGAAGCCTTCGGAAGCGACGCAACCATTCGCTGCCAGGTTGGGCGCAAGTGCGACTGCCGCCTGATTGAACACCTCCCGATAGCTTTTCGCAGCATCGATCCAAGGCAGCACCAACGTTGACATGAGGCCCCACGTTAGCGTCATTGCGGCAGTCCAACTCAACGCGCCAGACCATCGGCCACTACGCGAAATGACGGGTTGCGCTAGAAGCCAGCCCATTGTCAGCGCAACAGCGGCGGCCAGCGCCACCGGCTGCTTCGCTGGCAACTGATAGGACAGCGGAAGCCAGCGCGCAAGCGGTGACAACCAGTGATGCTCGGCGACAGGCCCGCGTACGATCCACCATCCTGCCCATCCCACAAATAGACCTGTGACGGCCACGACCGACGAGATCGCTACCCATCCTCTCTGGACAAGAGGCGAAAGCTGGAATAGGTAACTAACTGCTAGCGGCGCAAGCGCTGGCAGCAACGGCAAAAGGTAGAGCTCTCGCATTGTCGCAGACAGGCCAAGGATAGCGAGGCCTACGGCGACAACTAGCGCTGGCACGACCAGCCGGGGCTCACGCCACACGGTGGCCCTGCACATAGCCAGGAGAGCGAGCGGTCCGATTGGAAACGCAAAGAACAACAGTGCCTTGACCGGGGTAAGAAGCGTATTGTCAGACCCAAGTTCCCGAACCGAAAAACCGAGGAAACGTCCGATATTGTTATCCCAGAACCAGGCGACGAAGAGCGCGCTTGAACGATGCGCAAGCAAGGATGGCCAGATCGCCATTAGCGGCAGCGCGACAGTCACTGCCGCTCCGAGCAGCAGGGCATATCGGCGCGAACGGGACGACGGCACGAAAGCGGGTACGAGAAGCGAGGCGACGCCGAACACGCCTGGCATCAGCAGCCCCTTCGTCATAAAGGTAGCTGAAATGCTGATACCAAACAGAAGCGAGTCGGGCCATCGTGGCTTACCACCCCGCGAGGTATCTTCAATGATACGGATCAGCGCATAGAGCGCGCTCGCACTTGCAGCCGTCAACCCGATATCCGTGAACAGGTCGTGCGAATGCTTCACAAGCCCTATTGTCCCTGCCAGTAACAGAACCGTACCGACCACGTCCCGCGTAAGCCAGCCAGGGTTACCGGCAATAAGACGAGCCGTTGCTGCGACAGCAGCGAACGTGATCAGCATGGCCAGAAGCGTTGCGAGCCTGGCGCCGTCAGGTGCAGGCAACCATCTGGAACTGACGCGCATGAAAACGGTAGCGAACCAGTAGAAAAGCGGTGGCTTTTCCATGAAAGGTACGCCCGCGTTAGTCGGGACAATCCAGTCACCGGACGACGCCATATACTGGATGATGCCGAACGTATAGGTTTCGTCCTGTTTCCAAGGCTCCCGTCCGACTATACCGGGAACAAGATATAGGCACAGCCACGCAATCGCTAGACTCGCGCGCCTGAAGGCTTGCACATGTCTCCTCAATAGAGACCCCGTATTGGTTTCGTTGGAGAATGTGGGCATACGGATATCCATCACAGCCTTCGTTAGCATCAGGGTCCGCGCTGTACGCAGGTCAGCCGACTTCAACCCGAGAGCATGCCAGACTTCTCCTTAATCAAACCTTAAGGCGGTGCACGCCGCGTTTCCGGGAATTCTCGCCGAGCCGGACTCATCCAGCCACATCCTGCGTTCCCCGCGAGCCTGCTGAGGTCCATCTACAGCAGTGGCAGGCAACACGCACGACCAGGTCATCCCCAAAACCTTGACTGAAGAGGTCCATCCTTGAAAAGTGCCTGCGGCACAGTTAAGCACGCGTTAAGCTGATTTCCTGATAATAATTGCCCAACAAGCGTCGCGCCATCAGCGCGTCGCTCGAAAGGTGAACCTTCGCGTCTCCCATGGTCGCTCCAATTGATTCACCAGATCAGGCAGCCTTGCTAACAGTTTGAGTTCGACGGATGCAGCAATGGATCATCTGACATCAATGCGCACGTTCCTGAAGGTGGCGGAATGCCTCAATTTTGCAGCGGCTGCAAGACATCTCGATGTTTCGAACGCTGTGGTCACCCGACAGGTGGCCAATCTAGAATCTCATCTGAATGCAAAGCTGCTGAATAGGACGACGCGCAGCGTCTCGCTCACCGCTGCAGGTAAGGCTTATCTTCGAGGGTGCGTCGAATGGCTTAATGAACTTGAGTCAATGGAAAGGAGCATCCTGTCTGCCTCGGTCGAGTCCACCGGCGCCCTAAAAATTGCGTGTGCAGCGTCGTTCGCCGAAGGCGAGCTCGCTGACGTGCTGACCGAATTTAGCCTGGCAACACCCCAGGTCCAGTTCGATCACAGCGTCTTTGAATCGCTGCAACGCGTTTCTCTCGCCGATTTCGACGTCTGCTTCAGCGTCGAACTCCGACTGCACGACTCCGCGATGGTATGTCGCACTCTTGCGGTAACGAGGGAGATCATTCGCCTCGCCGCGCTACATGGAGCGATTTGGCCTTCCCAAGCGTCCCGGGGAGCTGACACAGCACAGCATCCGTGTCGCAGGCGAGATACCGACTCGGTACTGGGAATTTGACGATACTCACGGCGTTAACCGTACCTCGTTCAAGCCCGTTCTCCGGGCCGGAAGCATTCTGGTCGTCAAGCGAGCAGCGCTTGCCGGACTCGGAATCGCGCGGCTGCCAGAGTCTCTCGTGTGCACTGAACTGGATAATGGAACTCTTATTCCGGTGCTAGGCCGATTTCCGCTGGAAGGAAACGAACGGACCATATGGATGCTTTACCCAGCGAATCGCCATATGTCTACAATCTTGAAAACCTTTACCGATTTGTTATATCACGTTCGCGTCGTTACTGAGGCCTGAACATATTCGCCTGCCATCTGCTGCAAAAACGGCGGCGCTCGCAGCTTTCAAATGTCTGGAAACTGTAACCACGATGGACGCCCCGGGTGAGGGTACGCGCTTTTATGCGTAACCGTGTCAGAGACAGCCGAAGAACAGCCCGGCAGAAAGCCGAGGAAGATACCTACCATAAAAGCTGCGATAACATGGCTCACACTGAACATCCAGCTGCTTGATACCACAACTTTATTTTCAATACCTTAAGTCATCCTTAACTAACAATCAACAAGGTGACCGCCCGCTCGCTCGAAATTTCTCGTTCCGTTGAGTCGCGGGCATCCAGATCCAATGTAGCGTCCCGCATCGTCGCGCCCAGTGGATATCTCCAGTCCTGCGCGGCACCGCCAGTCCCTGAGTAACTCGCACCCGTTTGAACATTTCTGCGGTGCGCTGTCGTGACGATTTAGCAACGCCCTAGCAAACAGTTTGGCGCGAACATGGACGCCACAGTATCGGCGTGTAAGGATCACATCCGCTGTATTGATGACAATTCCGTTCCTCTTATTAGCGCCGAAGCTAACACAAGCTATCTGAAAAAAAGTTGTCTACTCGAACAACAATTCTGGAGATCTTTTATGAAACAAAATCTTGCCGCGCTGGCTGCGTTAGCCACATTTGCCGTGCCGGTATTCGCACAGAGCAGCGTCACGCTTTATGGCGTCGTTGACGAGGGTTTCAACTACACCAACAACGTTGGTGGGAAGCACGACTATGAACTGCAAAGCGGCTATGCTCAGGGAAGCCGCTGGGGACTCAAGGGCGCCGAAGATCTCGGCAGAGGAACGAAGGCGATTTTCCAGCTTGAAAACGGCTTTAACCTGAATAATGGCCGACTGGGCCAGGGCGGCCTGTTATTCGGTCGCCAAGCATATGTAGGCGTCTCGGATGTGGCGTTCGGTACAGTCACGCTGGGTCGTCAGTATGACTCCGTCGTCGACTACCTTGCGCAGACTACAGCCAATGGCAATTGGGCCGGCTATCTGTTTTCGCATCCATTCGACAACGACAACACGGATAACTCTTTCCGGGTGAACAACACGGTGAAGTATGCGAGCCCGGATTTCGCGGGGCTGCAGTTTGGCGGCACGTACAGCTTCAGCAACGCGGCGGGATTCGCTAACAATCGACAGTTCAGCCTCGGCGCGCAATACGTCAACGGCGGTCTGCTGGTGGCGGCGGCTTACCTCAACGCTGACAACCCAGGGCAGTCGTCCGGCGGCGCCATCACGTCGACCGATGCGAATTTCGTGGCGGAACGTCTGCGAATTTTTGGCGGCGGTATCAACTACACATTTGGCTCTGCCACCTTGGGTTTCGTCTATACGAACACTAACGTCAAGAACCCGTCCGCGAACTCCGGGTATCTGTCCGGTACTGAAACGATACAGCCCATCACGGGTCCGCTGGCGGGCGGGAAGCTCAACACGCTCAAGTATCAGAACTTCGAAATTAACGGCAAGTATCAGATCACACCGGCATTCTTCGTCGGCGCGCAATATGTGTATACGCTTGAAAACTACGACGCGACGACCGGTGGCGTCAAGCCGAAAATTCACAGCGTCGGTCTGATGGCAGACTACAACGTCTCGAAACGCACGGACCTATACATTCAGGGCGCGTATCAGAAAGTCGCTGGCGACAAGACAGGATCTTCTCTCGACCAGGCTTATGTGCCTGGCGCTGCCGACTTGTCGTCAAATTCGAAGCAACTTGTTGTGCGTGCCGCAATTCGTCATAAATTCTGAGGCGTGGCAAGAAGGCGACGCGCATGCGTCGCCCGACCGATGTCGCGCAGATGAAGGCAGCGCCCCGCACTTGAGCGTGCGGGTCGGCTCCAGACGGTCTGCCATTCACATTCAGTGACATATTCACGTTTGGCGGCGGCGCCGTATCGCATTCTCCGGCAAGATCAAAGCTCCTCGCAGCGACTCAATTTCTGCAACTTCCCGTATCGCATGGGAGTGGTTGTAATCCGCAAGCCGCCAGTGCACAGCGTTTTGCGTCGTGTGCCGTTCTGGGAGCCACACGGTGGCATCAGAATTGATTACCTGACTATGCCTGGGGCGGATTGGCATTTTCGGCAAACCGGATAAAGCGGAGTGCAGCGATTTACGGAAGTCTACCCGAGCGCGGCATTCACGAAACGTGACTAAAAACGCGGACGGCAGGGACAAAACAACTAGCGAGCCGAAGCTTGTCCCTGGTCCTCGGTCGGCAAATATACGGCGTTCGAACAGTTTCAGTTCAGCGTGCGTTAAGGAGTTTGCCTCGAGAATGGGTTTTAACGCGGATTGCCGCTTCTTCGGAGAAGCCGTCATGCCAAGATTTTTGGGAATCGTGATTGCCGGTGCACTAGCCGGGTCTGTCTTTGGGTACGCTTTTGGCGAATCCGGTAGCTCGTACGTGACGACTGTCCTGTTGCACGACGGAAAGCAAGTGGTTTGCGCCGTGAATGACGTCCGGCCAATACAAGCGGGTGATCGTAGCCAGACCCTGACCACGGCAGAGCTTAATGAAGCGCAGATTGATGCGACCGCGAGATTGCGCCGTCATCCTGGCAATAAAAACCTGTACCCGTCCGCGTCGACGGCGCCGTATGTTGACTGCGCTCAGACAATCACAGGGTCTTCCGGCGCGGCTGCCGATTAGAAGGGGCCGGACTGTGACATCGCAAGGCGTGCGTGACCTCCTGAACGCTGGGTTCGCTTGAACGTTTGACAAGTAAAAGCCGATGCGGTGCCTGGAACGTGGTCGCGAGCGACTCTCGCGATTGCGGCGAGTTCTTGGCCCGCGGCAATGGCTCGCGCCACGGACGAGCCGACTGGCGTATGTAACCATGCTGCCGAGCCTTGTGTAGTTCGCGGGCAATACCTCATGAAGTCCGTCCCGCACACACCGGTGTCTTTGTTAGCCGTGCGGGCGTCACCCATAGGGGGGCCGAAGGAAATCCCCACTTGACGGCTCAGTCGCACAAACGTGTCCCGGTCTTTAACACGGCCAGGATGACGCTCCCCGCGCATAGTCCGACGCAAGGCGATGGTCCGGATATTTCGCACGGCACAGCTTGGATGGCGGCGGCGAAAGCTCAATCAGTGCCCACAATTCTTCATCAGCGATCGGCTTGGTTCCTGTTGTTCATATGGCTGGGTTAACAGGTCGCCGAAAAGGCTACCTGCTCACGGGAAATCGTTGAAAGCAGTCTCTTGACGTAGCCTTCGAATCTGAGAAGCCGTCTCCCGGCAAGTCTAAGGCTGTGCTTCATCGTGACTTAAGGTCTGAACGGCAAACTATCGAGGTAGGCAGTTGGTTGTAGTCCAGGCGAGGATCACGTGCTGAGGCGAAAGGAAAGGATTCATTCATCTAACCGGATAGCCAGCGACCGTGTTCGCCGAAGATTGCGTCTCGCGATGAGTGGCTGCAGGACATACAGGCTCCCTAGCTAATCACGGTGCTGCGGCTGGCATATGCAGGGCGATCAAACGGATTCAATCACATTACAACTTGGGAGTCTGACATGCGTCGTCACTTTAAACTCCGTAACTTTGCCGCTCTTGTATTAGGGTTCGCGGTCTCAATGGTGTTCGCGAAAGAGCCGCCGTCCGTAACAGTCAAACTGTCGGATGCGAACAATGGCAAGATGTCGATTAGCCTCTCTCCATCAACTGTAGGCGCGGGGCCGATCGAGTTCACGATAAAGAATGACTCATCGGTCATGCGGCATGAGTTCATGATCGTTCCGTGGACAGGCCCTGCGAATGCATTGCCATACGATTCAAAAACCCAGCAAGTTGAGGAAGATAGGCTGCAGGCGATGCAGGGTGTCGAAGACCTGTCGCCAGGCCAGACCGTGATAGTCAGATTGACCCTCAGCCAGGGGCGTTACGTTGCATTCTGCAATGAGCCGGGTCACTATCGGGATTTAATGAGCAGCTTATTTACGGTCAATAGAACGAGATGACGCGCAGGCCAATATACGTGCAATTGTGCTGGCGACATCGTTCGATTATTTCCGCAGCCACTCGCAGTAGAATGAAAAGGGCAAGCAACTTCGCCGGCTCGAACTCGTCTATAGCACGCGAATGCTAGCGAGCAATTGCGCATCGTTACGTGTGTACATATTGGGTTCTCGCACCAGCCACGTGTAATAGCCGTTCGTCGAGGCGCCGAGCAACCGTGCCATCATCGCACCCGGCCAGCGGCCCGGTTCGCTCTCGTGAATCGCAAGCGACCACGAAGGCGAAGCGGGTCATCGGAGATCTGCGGGCATCTTCGATGGCATGAATCCGTACCGCCCTTCGGTTGAATGGATCCTGTCTCTCTCGCGAGCTAGGGCTGCCGCGTGCGTATCTCGCGCTTAATCTTCAGTTGCCGGACTTCACGATGTAACAGTGTGAGTTCCTGCCGTTCGGCTGTGGTCAGAGCGCCATGCCGCACGCGTGTGTTGCAATCGGCCTGCGCCACCCTGTTGTAGATGGTCTGCTCAGTCGGTTCGAGCTCCTTTTCCAGTTCCTCCGGCCTGCGTCCCGCTTCCACCAGCTCAACCATCCGGGCTCGAAATTCCGCCGGGTACGGGGTAAGATGCCGGCCCTTTATCGGCATCTCCATCTCCAAAGGATGGGTGACCGTTTTTCTCGATCAACTTCAGTCCCTGGCGGGAAAGAAGGTTTTCTCGTCTCGGCTTGAAATCAAACAACTTGCGGACAGCCTACAGCTGTCGCACCGACAGATTCATTCAGCTGGACGGCTTTGCATGATCAAGGCCCAGGCAAAAACTCGATATCTCCGTACCAGGCCCGAGTCGAAGTACCGGTGTTGTCGGTATCGGTCAGCAGCCCGTAGCCGGTGATGCGTCCTGGCGATTCGTGGAAGACCTTTTCGTAGTCTTGCACGATATTGCGGCGCAGGCTCTGCCACTGGCCTGCATCGCCGGACTGACCAGAGACCACAATCATCTGTACGCGGTCCGTGTGAGGGTTGACAATGACGGTGCCTGGCGAGGCGGTGGGCGACCAGATATACATCAGCGTGGCATAGGGCAGTTCTTCGCCGCCGAGACGCTTTGCAAGGTCCATTTTGGCCCGGTCGAAAAACGATAGTTTGCTTTTGTCGCCGTCAAACAAGAACACCAGTCGTGCTGGCGCGTCTTCCTTCGATCCGACACGGTTGTCGGCGCCGGCGATCGGCGTTTCTGCTTTCCAGCGCCATGTCACGACGGGTGTTCGGTCAAGGTCGATATTGCCCTCGTGCATCAGCGCAGAAGCAGACCGGTTCGCGACAGCCCGCAGGACGGTAGTGTGGCCGTCGTCAACGAGCGTGTATTGCGTCATGGCCTTGCCGTGCGCAACCGGCAGGTTCTTCCAGCCTGTAGGCAGTGATGTGGCGGGCTCGATTGTGGAAAAAGCGATGCCTGGCCTGTCGTTCTGGGCGCAGACGACCGGGGGTAACAGAAGCGGCACCATGGACACGATAATCCATATCCGCAGGGTTTGCCGCTTCCGCGCACGACGGATGGTTGGAAGATGCATTAGCGGTCACACTCGTCTTTTTGGCTGATATCAGTGTAGATGGCAAAGCTGACGGCATCCCAACGGCGATTTCAAGCCACCTGTAGGGTTCTGACGATCATAGGTGCCGAGATCGAGCAACGACGTCCCCCCGCCCCATCCAGCGATTCCCAAATAACATTCTGCCGTAGCGCTTCGATTATGCCAGCCTGGCTGGTCAAAACAATGTGCAGAACTGGAGTCTCGGGAATATAGGTGCTCCCGCCCGAACTGCGAGTGCCGCACGAAAGTCGCTTTTTTGTTCGAAAGCGCATCTATAGGCATCGACAGTGCTGCTTCCGAGCGACGAAGCCAATATAACGGCCGCAAATCCAGTTTGCGTCGGGACCAACCGTGATTAGGCCCAGAGCGCGTCAGTGGCCCTCGCTGTCTATATCAGAATGCCGACCTGCCGATGGACGTGCACCCGTCGGCAGAACGGACTGGCCCGCTATCAATCCTGCGTCCTCGGACAGCAGGAATTCGATGGCGACCGCGAGTTGTTCAGGCGTGCCACGGCGATTCATGGTATGTGAGACGGGAAATTCGAAACAGCGCAAAGCCCTCATGACCGTCATTGTCGGGCGAGCATCCTTTGCGCGACATCGAGCGAATCAGCTTCGGGTCGCGGATGCGTGAGACCCAACCCGGCGCATTGGCCGTACTCTTTGCGTTTCATTTCGCACCAAGCTTTCGCGGGATCACGAATGTACGATCCTTAAGAAACGCTTAAAGATATCGAGAAACTCAAAAAATATAGTTCTCAAGCGATTCAAATCGAGGCCGTTAGAAAGAACGCAGTACACACGTTTTTCTATCGGGAGATTTAGATGGCGATTCAGGCAGTCGGTCAAGGCACCGTACAAACAACACCTTCGTCCACCGCGTCGACTGCGAGTTCAGCATCGACAAAGCCAGCAACTAACACGACCGGTTCGTCTAGGACAGGGTCGAGCACTAGCACGTCGCCGTCGTCGTACACTGTCAGCATCAGCAGCGCCGCGCGTGCATTGATGGCCGAAGCAAGCGAGACGTCGGTTCAAACCGCGCAGGAAGCAGGAAAGGGCGATCAGCAGGCGCAACGCCTTCTCGCCAAGGAGGCTGCTGCCAGGGCGGGCTAAGAGGTCCGAGTAGACTGGGCTTGAAGGAATTGTCCGCCGCGCCGGATAGGCGGCGGCTCAGCAGATTTTGAATGCGCGCCCGCACGACAGGCGGAGCATGCTGAGCGCGCCGACTGTTGCGCACCTCTGGCCCTCGCCCCACCGTGTCATGCTCGAACAAGGCACTCTCAGTACACCGCCCTGCCAGCCAATGCGACGAGGTCGAGCCTCAGAAATGCCACCGGCGTAGTAAACGCACATCTGAGAGACGATCAGGCAGCCGACGATCGCAGCGCCGAGAGG
>NZ_JARESX010000100.1:0-20508 GCF_046026435.1 Paraburkholderia sp. RL17-381-BIF-C
GTCGGTGTTGGAGTTGGAGTCGGAGTCGGAGTCGGACGCGGCATCGGAGTGGGCTTCGGCGCGGGCGTCGGTGCCGGGCTTGGAGTCTGCGTGGGCGTTGGGCTCGAAGCGGAGCTCGGCGAAGGCGCGGGACTTGGCGTCGGCGCCGGATTTTGTGCAGGCGACGGAGCAGGGCCCGGCGCCGGCGAGACCGGCGCCGGGTTGCCCTTGTCCTGCATCGCATTCGGGTCACTGCTGTCGCCACCGCCGCCACCGCCGCAGGCGGACAGAACGACACTGGCAGTCAGGATGGCGAAACAAAGGGATTGGTTGAGTGTTTTCATGTTTCTTGTGATTCGTGGCTCGACCCGCTGCTTCATTGCAGATCTTCCACGCGAACACTGGCGGGGACGAGGCGCGGCAGGAATGCCTTGCCGGACGCGTGTCCCGGCGCGCCTGCCGACTCGATCTGGAAGTCGCCATTGCGCTCGATCAACGGACCCGTGCCGCGAGCCCGCACTGCGCTGGCGGCAACCGCGCTGGGGAAATAGCTGCCGAGCAACGCGCTCATATCCGGCCGCACCGGGCCGTCCCACGTGACCGCAAACACGACGTTCGACGGCAGCACGTATTCGCGCACCGTCACACCATTGGGGTCACGCGACGGGCGCACGGTATAAGGCATGGAAGTGGAAGCAGCGTTAGAGCTCGCCGCGCGGAGCAACGGTTGCGGCGTCGCCCCTGCATTGGGCGCACCGCCCAACGCCGCATAAGACGCGAGCGGAAACAGTGCCGCAGCGGCCAGTGCGACCTTCACAAAATTCATCACATTGCTCCACGAAAACAGGTCGGAGCATGGTGCCAGCGGGGCGTTATTGGGATTGCCGGAAAAGTCTGAATAAAAAATCGGAAATGGCGTAAGGAGGCGCTACGCGAGAGCAACGCCTCCTGTCTCAGTTGGGTGCTCAGTCGTCAGAACGCGACGAACGGCCCAGTCTGGTTGCCGACCTTCGCGTTTCCAATCACGGTGTAGACGTCGCGGCCATAGAAGAACGGCAGCCCCCACAAGAACATATTGTTGTGGCTATTCGAGAAGTACTGACCGATGTTGTTAAATGCTGCGTAACCGCTCGCCATGAGACTGGCGGCGTTGCCGACCGAAAATGGCATCTGGAGCGGCGAGCCTTTTCCGTTGGTGGGGTCGATGGTGGCGCTCAGGTTCAACGTGCCCGTCGGCGTGTATAAGCCGGCTGCGGATACGGGGATGGCGCTATCGGGGAAAGCGTAGCTCAAGGTGCCGCTGTCGATCGCGCTGCGATTGAACACGCGCCCCTGGTACTGCGTCGTGAACGTGCCGTATTTGTCCACTGCAACGACGGTGGCATTGGCCGGCAACGCATTGTTCGGCTGCGTGCCGACGCCGAACACCAACAGGCCCGTAACGCTGGCCTGGCCGCCAGCCGGCACGGCGGGCAGGCGGATGACCGTGCCATTGTTGTCCCTCGCGAATCCCGCAACCGGGTTCATGACTTCCTGGCTCGCCTGCACGCGCGTGCTGATGCAACGGTTTTGCGACGGGCAGTAATAGTAGTTGCCGGGTATCGCGGTGGTGACGGCGTCCGCGGAATCGCTCGTGAAGTTGTCGATGCCGAGAATGCCGTTCACGCCCATGGCGTCGAGGGCGGCGCCCATGTCGCCGCCGCCGTGCGCGACACAATCGTCGGGGACGGCGAACGCACCATCGGAGATCAGCTGGATCGGAATATTACTCGCCGTCTTGCTGCCGATCGTAATGTCCGCGCGTTTGACCGAACCCCACGTGAAACCCGAGGCAAACGGCATGCATTCGACTATCGGCGCGGAGCCGACCGGATCGTCGACCGCGCCCGCTTGCGTGAGCAACTGAGGCGCCAGCGTGGGGAGTGCGCGGGCTGCAATGCGCACGCCGGTCGAGCCGGTATCGACCAGCATCTTGTCGACGCTCACGCACTGGCCCGCGACCTGCGCGCTCTGGGCGCCCGGCACGCAGACCGTAATCGATGCGAACAGCCGGTTCACGTTGCCCGTCGAGGCGTCGACGCTAACCGGCACCGTGTTGTCGCCGGTGGCCGGGGGCGTCGCGTTACCCGAATTGCCGGAGTTGCCGGAACCGCCTGAGCCGTTCGGTGGTGGGATCCAGTCAGGGGTGGCGTTCCAGCCGATCGAGTTGCCGCTCTGGTTGCCGCTGGCGTTTCCGCCGCCGCCGCATGCGGAAAGCGCGACTCCCGCAATGGCCGCCGCCAGGCAGAGTGTCTTCTTCAATGTGTTCATGGTTTGTTTTCTCATAGCTCGACGCGTGCCCTATTGCAGATCGCCCGGACCGACGCCGGCGGGCATCAGGCGAGGCAACCAGGCCATGCCGCTGAAGCGCCCGAGGCGGCCAGTGGACTCGACCCGGAAATCGTCGTTGCCGTCGACCAATGGCCCGGTGCCTCGCGTGCGGCTTTGCGCGGCGTTGACGAAGTTCGGGAAATAGCTGCCGAGCAGCGCTGCCATATCAGGACGAATGGGACCGTCCCACGAGACCGCGAACACGACGTTGCCGGGCAGGACGTATTCGCGAAGGGTCACGCCGTTGGCGTCGATCGACTGGTGCAGGGAGTAGCGCGCTGCGTTCGCCGGTTGAGCCGGCGTCGCGACGGCGGACTGCGGTACGGCGCGCAGCAGTGGCGCAGAGGATGTGCCGGCGGACGGCGCACCGCCCAACGTTGCATGCGAGATAAGCGGCAGCAAGGTTGCGGCCAGCATCGCGATCTTCAAGAATCTCATCACATTGCTTCCCCAAAAAAGGTCGAAGCATGGTGCCTGTGAGATGTTCAGGAAACCGTATGAAATTTCCTAAGAGGATGCGCGAAGCGGCGCAATGAAAGCGTGACGTCAGCTCTGTGCCAAAGGGTGCAAGATGGAAGCGGGGGAAGCGGGAGAAGCAAAAGAAGCGCACAAAGGCCGTTGGCCCGTCCGCGTAACGCGAAAGCGCGCAAGCCAGTATTAGAGCAGCCGTTCCTCACGGCCGCACTAACACCTCATTGCGGCTGATTGATCAGTAGGTCGGAACGGACGGATCCACCTGACGCGACCACGCGTCGATTCCGCCTTGCAGATTGAACACGTTGGTATGGCCGCGCGACTCGAGGAACATCGCGACCTGGGCACTGCGCGCGCCGTGGTGGCAGACGCAGACGATTTGCGCGTCGTCGTCGAGTTCTTCGCTGCGCGCGGGAATCTCACGCATGGGGATCGACACGGCGCCGGCTATGGACGCCGTCTGGATTTCCCACGGCTCGCGCACGTCGAGCAGGACGGGCGCGGGACGCGAGGTGTCGGCGAGCCATTCGGCGAGCGCCGGAGCGGTCAGGTTTTGCATCAGCAGGACATCCAGTTCAATTCAGAGGACGGCGGCCATGCCGGCCGTCCGGATCAATGCGTCAATCAGAACTTGAAACGCGACGGCTGCACCGCGTTGATGAGCGGTTCGACATACGTTTCGAACACGTCGGCAATGCGGTACTGCTTCTCGTCGATACGCGTGATGATCTGCGCCTTCATGACCGGCGCGGTGCCGACGAATGCCGCCAGACGGCCGCCGATCTTCAGTTGATCGAGAATTTCCTGCGGCAGCACCGGCAGGCCGCCCGACACGCAGATCACGTCGTACGGCGCGGCGCCGGCCCAGCCGCGCGAAGCGTCGCCGGTGGCGACTTCGGCGTTCAGCACACCGTTGGCGATCAGGTTGGTTTTCGCCAGTTCCGCCAGTTCGGGTTCGATGTCGACCGTCAGCACGTGCTGCGCGCGGTGCGCGAGCAACGCGGCCATGTAACCCGAGCCCGCGCCGATTTCGAGCACGCTTTCGTGTTTCTTCACCGCCAGTTCCTGCAGCACGCGCGCTTCGACGCGCGGCGCCAGCATGTGCTGGCCGGCCGGCAGCGGCACTTCGAAATCGACGAAGGCCAGGTCGCGATAGACGGTGGGGACGAAGTTCTCACGCTTGACGATCGACAGCAAATTCAGCACGTCCTGGTCGAGCACTTCCCAGGGGCGGATCTGCTGTTCGATCATGTTGAAACGCGCTTGCTCGATGTTCATGGTGGATTCGGCTCTGTGGTTTGGCGAGTTTGCGATGTGCCACTGACCGGGGGCCTCGCACGACAACTCGGCACGCAAGGCACGTCAGGGTAACTGCGGGATTGTACCAAATGACCATGCCGATTCGCGCTCGGGCGGGCAGGGCGCCGCCCGCCGCCACACCGGAATGCGGCGCTGCGGGGCCACGCCGCCCCCCGTGTTAATCCCTAGCGATCGGGCCTTGCGCTTCCCTCATCGATCGCTCAAGAATGTAATCGATTACATTTTCGAGGCGTGTTCACTTGTCCAGATCGACGTCCAGCAAGGCTCCCGCAGTGGTGTCCGAGGCGCGTCCCCAGCCCGGCGGCCGGCCGGCGCGCGGCGCGGCCGAAGGCATTTCGATTGCCGGCGTCGCCGAGCAGGCGGGCGTTTCGGTGGCCACGGTGTCGCGCGTGCTAAACGGCCACGAGAACGTGCGGCCCGCCACGCGCGACAAGGTGCTGGCCGCCATCGACGCCAGCGGCTACCGCGTCAACGAACTCGCGCGCAACCTGCGCACGGCGGAGAGCCGCCTGCTGCTGACCATGGTTCCGGACGTGGGCAACCCGTTTTACGCGGAGATCGTGCGCGGCATCGACAGCGTGGCGCGCCAGCACGGCTACTTCATGTTGCTGTGCGACACGGGCGCCGATCCGGGGCGCGAGCGCAGCTACTTCGATCTGCTGCGCCGCCGCCGCGCGGACGGCGCGATCTGTCTCGATCCGGCCACCATCCAGCAGGCGCTCGGCGAGGCGTCGAGCGCGCTGCCGTGGGTCGCGTGCTGTGAGTTCGACCCGGCAATGGGCGTGCCGTACGTGGGCATCGACAACTACCGGGCCGCCGGCGACGCCGTCCGGCATCTGCTCGCGCGCGGCCACCGCCGCATCGGCCTGATCAATTCCGATGTCGATTACCTGTACGCGCGCCAGCGTCAGCAGGGCTATCTGGATGCGCTGACCGAAGCGGGCATCACGCCGGACGAAAGCTGGCGCATGAACCTGAACAGCCTCGACTACGAAGCGGGCGCCTCGGCCGCGGCCACGCTGATGAATCAGCCGCAGGCGCCTAGCGCGATCTTCGCGGTCTCGGACACGCTCGCGATCGGCGTGATTCACGGCTTGCGCAGCGTCGGCAAGCGTGTGCCCGACGATATCGCGGTGGTCGGCTTCGACGATATCTCGCTTGCCGCGCAGATCGATCCGCCCCTCACCACCATCGCGCAGCCCATGCGCGAGCTGGGCGAAACCGCCGCGCGGCTGTTGCTGCAGCGGCTCGCCAATCCGTTGGCGAACGTGCCGGGTGTGCTGTTGCCGCATCGGCTCGTGATTCGCGGGAGCGCCTGAGTCATGAGCCTCGCGATCCGTTTCGACGATATCCGCAAAGACTTCGGCCCTGTGCGCGTGCTGCACGGCGTGAGCTTCGATCTCGCGCCGGGGCGCATCTACGGACTGCTCGGCGAGAACGGCGCGGGCAAATCGACGCTGATGAAAATCCTCGCCGGCTATGAAACCGCCACATCGGGCAGCTTGTTGGTCGACGGCCACCCGCAGCAGTTCACCGGTTCGCGCGATGCCGAAGCGCAAGGCATCGTGCTGATTCACCAGGAGTTCAATCTCGCCGAGCATCTGACGATCGCGCAGAACATGTACCTCGGCCATGAAAAGAAGCGCGGCTGGTTCGTCGACGATACGGCGATGAACACCGAGGCCGCCCGTTATCTCGCGCAGGTCGGTCTGGAGAAAGCGCCGGACACGAAGGTGCGCGAACTGATCGTCGCGGAAAAGCAGATGGTGGAGATCGCCAAGGCGCTGTCGCGCCGCGCGCGCCTGCTCATCATGGACGAGCCGACGGCCACGCTCACGCCTTCTGAAACCGAGCGCCTTTTCACGCTGATGGCGAAGCTGAAGGCCGACGGTGTGACGATCATCTACATTTCGCACAAGCTCGACGAAGTGGAGCGCATTACCGACGAAGTGATCGTGATGCGCGACGGCCGCTTCGTCGCCCGCAGCGAAACCGCCGGACTCGCGCGGCAGCAGATGGCGAACCTGATGGTCGGGCGCGACGTGTCCGATATGTTCCCCGAGAAAATCACCGTGCCCTCCGACGCGCCGGTCGCGCTGAAGGTTCAAGGCCTCGTCGTGCCGGACTGGGTGGAGGACCTGAGCTTCGACGTGCGCGCGGGCGAAGTGCTCGGTTTCGCGGGACTGGTGGGCGCGGGCCGCACCGAGGCGTTCGAAGCGATCATCGGCCTGCGCAAACGCACGGCGGGTCGCATCGAGATGGCCGGCCGGCCCGCCGATCTGACAAGCCCGCGCGACGCGATGCAACACGGCCTCACCTATCTGAGCGAGGATCGCAAGGGCAAAGGCCTGCACGTGAACCTGAGCCTGCAGGACAACGTCACGCTGATGACGCTCGAACGCTACGCGCATCCGCTGCTCGACATGAAGGCGGGGCGCGCCGCGTTGACGAAAGCCGTGAGCGAATTCGGCATTCGCACCGGCGATCTGTCGAGCCGCGCGCGCATGCTCTCCGGCGGCAATCAGCAGAAGCTCGCGCTCGCCAAGTTTCTGCAGCCGGAGCCGAATGTGATCGTGCTCGACGAGCCGACTCGCGGCGTGGATGTCGGCGCGAAACGCGACATCTATTTCCTGATCCATCGTCTCGCCGCGCAGGGCCGCGCGGTGATCGTCATTTCATCCGAACTGATCGAGCTGATCGGCTTGTGCCACCGCGTCGCCGTGATGCGCGCGGGACGCCTGCAAGCCACGCTGACGCTCGAGCATCTGACCGAAGAGGAGTTGATCGCCCATGCGACCGGCACCCACTGAAGCCGTCCAATCCGGCCGCGCGTTGCGCTTCGCGCATCGGCTGTATGCGCTCGGTCCGCTGGTTGGACTGATCGTGCTGTGCATTGTCGGCACGCTGCTCAACCGCGATTTCGCCACGCTCGACAACATGATGAACGTGCTCACGCGCACGTCGTTCATCGGCATCATCGCGGTCGGCATGACCTTCGTGATCATCTCGGGCGGCATCGACCTCTCGGTCGGCTCGATGGCGGCGCTGATCGCGGGCAGCATGATCTGGCTGATGAACGGACTCGCGGCGGGCGTCGGCGGCCATACGTTCGCGCCTTTGCTGATCCTCACGCTCGGCATCGTGTTCGCGCTCGTGCTCGGCGGGCTGTTCGGCTGCGCGCACGGCTTGCTGATTACCAAAGGGCGGATCGAGCCGTTCATCGTCACGCTCGGTACGTTGGGCATTTTTCGCGCGGTGCTGACCTGGCTCGCCGATGGCGGCGCGCTAACGCTGGATAACTCGCTTTCCGACCTGTACGGCCCGGTGTATTACGCAAGCCTGTTCGGCGTGCCGGTGCCGATCTGGGTGTTTCTGGTGGTCGCGGCGGGCGGCGCGCTGATTCTCAACCGCACGGCATTCGGCCGGCATGTGCAGGCGATCGGTTCGAACGAGCAGGTCGCGCGCTATGCGGCGATTCGCGTCGACGCCGTGAAGATCGTCACCTACGTGCTGCTCGGCATTTGCGTGGGCGTCGCCACCGTGTTGTATGTGCCGCGGCTCGGTTCCGCCACGCCGACTACCGGTTTGCTGTGGGAGCTCGAGGCGATCGCGTCGGTGGTGGTCGGCGGCACGGCGCTCAAGGGCGGCGAAGGCCGCGTGATCGGCACGGTGATCGGCGCGATCCTGCTGTCGGTGATCGCGAACATTCTGAATCTGACCAGCATCATCAGCGTGTATCTGAACGCGGCGGTGCAGGGCGTGGTGATTATCTTCGTCGCGTTCGTACAACGTGGACGGCGGTAGCGGTGGTGCTTCAGATTGCGCTTCAAACTGCGCTTCAAACTGCAGTAACGGTGAGTTGAGATCGGGGCGCACGAACGCCTCACACAAGGAGACATAACCATGAAGCAGGTCCTTCGAGCGGTCGGCGCCGGCATGCTGGCGTTGGGAATACTGGGTACGGCGAATGTCGCGCGCGCCGATGAAAAAGTCACGCTGGGCGTCGCGATTCCAACAGCCGACCACGGTTTTACGGGCGGCATTGTCTGGTGGGCGAATAAAGCCAAGACCGATCTGGAGAAAGCGCATCCCGATCTGAAAGTGATCGTGAAGACCGCGGCCGGCGCACCCGAACAGGCGAACCAGTTGCAGGATCTGGTGACGGTCAACAAGATCAACGCGCTCGTGATCTTCCCGTTCGAATCGGCTTCGCTCACGCAACCGGTCGCGCAGGTGAAGAAGAAAGGCGTGTACGTGACGGTGGTGGATCGCGGGCTGACCGACACCAGCGCGCAGGATGCGTATGTTGCCGGTGACAACACCGCGTTCGGCAAGATCCCCGCCGAGTTTCTGGCGAAGGAGCTGGGCGGCAAAGGCAACATCGTCGCGCTGCGCGGCATTCCGACCACGCTCGACAACGAACGCTGGACCGCGTTCACAACCGTGATCAAGAACTATCCGGACATGAAGATTCTCGACGCCAAGTACGCGAACTGGAATCGCGACGACGCGTTCAAGGTCATGCAGGATTACCTGACGCGCTTCAAGCATATCGACGCCGTCTGGGCCGCGGACGACGACATGGCCGTGGGCGTGATCAAGGCGATCGAACAGGCCAAGCGCACCGACATCAAGATCGTGTTCGGCGGCGCGGGCTCGAAGGGCATGGTGAAGAACGTGATGGACGGCGCGCCGATGATCAAGGCGGACGTATCTTATTCACCAAAATTCATCTACGACGCCATCAAGCTCACCGCCGAAGCTCGCCTGAAGGGCGAGAAGCTGCCGCCCACGACGATCATTCCGTCGGTGCTGATCACGAAGGAAAACGCGCAGCAGTTCTACTTCCCGGACTCGCCGTTCTGATCCCAGCATCCGGGGCGCGCTGCCTGATGTCGTGCAGTGGGCGGCACGGCGCGCGCGCCCCCGTTCGAGGAGCCGTACGATGAAAACCATCCAAGGGCCGGCTATCTTTCTCGCCCAGTTCATGGGTGACGAGGTGCCGTTCGACAACCTCGCGCATCTTGCCGAATGGGCCGCGGGTCTCGGCTTCAAAGGGATTCAGGTGCCGTGCGACAGCCGCCTGATCGATCTCGAACAGGCGGCGTCGAGCCAGACCTATTGCGACGAGTTGCGCGAGACTGTGGACAACTTGGGCGTGACAATCACCGAATTGTCGACGCATCTGCAAGGACAGCTCGTCGCCGTGCATCCGGCGTATGACGCGCTGTTCGACGGTTTTGCCGCGCCGCAGGTGCGAGGCGATCCGGCCGCGCGCACGCAGTGGGCGATCGAGCAGATGAAGCTCGCGGCGAAGGCGTCGCAGCGTTTAGGCTTGAGCACGCACGTGTCGTTTTCCGGGGCGCTGGCGTGGCCGTATCTGTACCCGTGGCCGCAGCGTCCGGCCGGTCTCGTGGAAGCCGCGTTCGACGAACTCGCGCGCCGCTGGACGCCGATTCTCGACGCGTTCGACGCAGCCGGCGTGGACGTGTGCTACGAACTGCACCCGGGCGAAGACCTGCACGACGGCGTGACCTTCGAGCGTTTTCTCGATGCGGTCAAGCAGCATGCGCGCGCCAACATCCTCTACGACCCGAGTCATTTCGTGTTGCAGCAACTGGACTACCTCGCGTTCATCGACATCTATCACGAGCGCATCAAGGCGTTCCATGTGAAGGACGCGGAGTTTCGTCCGACCGGCAAGCAAGGCGTGTATGGCGGCTACAGCGGTTGGGTCGAACGTGCGGGCCGGTTCCGCTCGCTCGGCGACGGCCAGATCGATTTCGGCGCGATCTTCTCGAAGATGGCGCAATACGATTTCCCCGGCTGGGCCGTGCTCGAATGGGAGTGCGCGCTGAAGCATCCGCACGACGGCGCGCGCGAAGGCGCGGAGTTCATTCGCCGCCACATCATCCGCGTGGCCGAGCATGCATTCGACGATTTCGCCGGAAGCGGTGTGGACGCCGCGCAGTTAAAACGCGTGCTCGGCATCTGACGGCGGCGAGCCAACGCAAAGGAGCGGGGACGATGGCACAACGAAGGCTCAGGCTAGGGATGGTCGGCGGCGGGCAGGGCGCGTTTATCGGCGCGGTGCATCGGATCGCGGCGCGGCTCGACGATCGGTTCGAACTGGTGGCGGGCGCGCTGTCGTCCGATCCGCAGCGCGCCCAGGCGAGCGCCGCCGAGGCCGGCATCGCGCGCAGCTATGCGGACTGGCGCGAGATGGCGCGCGCGGAGGCCGCGCGCGACGATGGTATCGACGCGGTGGCGATCGTCACGCCGAATCATCTTCACGCGCCGGTGGCGACGGCGTTTCTCGAAGCCGGTATCCATATCGTGTGCGACAAGCCGCTGGCGATTTCACTGGCCGAAGGCGAAGCGCTGGCCCAACTGGCTCACAAGAAGAACAAGCTGTTTGCGTTGACGCATACGTATTCGGGCTATCCGTTGGCACGTCATGCCCGCGAGTTGATCGAACGAGGCGAGCTCGGCGAGATACGTGTGGTGCAGGTCGAATATGCGCAGGACTGGCTGGCGGAACCGATCGAAACGAGTGGCACGAACAAGCAGGCCGGTTGGCGCACGGACCCGGCGTTAGCGGGGCCGGCGGGATGTCTCGGCGATATCGGCACGCATGCTTATCACCTTGCTGCGTTCATCACGGGTATGACGCCGCATGCGTTGGCGGCGGAAGTGCATACCTTTGTGCCTGGACGCCGCATCGACGATCACGTGCAGGCCATGCTGCGCTATCCGAACGGCGCGCGCGGCATGCTATGGGCGAGCCAGGTGGCGAGCGGCGCGGAGAATGCGTTGCGTTTGCGCGTGTATGGGACGAAAGCGGGGTTGAGTTTCGACCAGGAGAATCCGAACGAATTGTGGTTCACGCCGTTGGGCGGCGAGGCTGAGCGCCTGACCCGAGGGCGCGTGAAGAGCGCGATCGCGGCGCATGCGACGCGTGTGCCGCCAGGGCATCCCGAAGGTTATCTGGAAGCGTTCGCGCAGTTGTACAAAGACGCGGCGTTGCAGATCGAAGCGCTGGACGCGGGCCGCGCGTTGCCCGCCGAAAGTCTCTTGCTCACGACGGTGGAAGACGGAGTGTCGGGTTTGCGCTTTATCGAGGCGATGCTCGCGAGCAGCGCGGCGGATGGGCAGTGGCGCGAGATTGGCAACGCGTGAGACGCTGATACGGCTATGGGCGCGGAGCAGTCGCCCCGCTCAACCGCCCTTGCTCTTCTTGATCTGCTCTTCGAACGCGATATCCAGCTTGCTCGCCTTGCGCGGCTTCGGCGGGCCGAAAGCGTCGACGAATTTGACGAAGTCGTCGAGCGTCAGCGGGTCGGAGACTTTCTTGTCCGTGCCGCTCGATTTGTCGACCAGATAGAACAGGCCGCCGGATAGGCTGATCGCGGCAAACTGCGGATTGCCGCTGCGCGTTTTCAGCCGCTCGACGGCGTGGATGGCTCGGGTGGTGCGCATGGTGGGGGACTGCTGATCGGGGAAAGACTGCTACTTTAGCAACTTCGCCGGCTGAATGCGCCGGTGTCTCAGTCTCGCCGCCTGGTTGCGGGCGGCGCCGCAAGTTGCGCCGCAGCCTGTTCGCACGACTTTTGTGCACCGTGGACGGCGCCGCCACGTGTATTGGCGCCGACCACGTCATCACGCCGCGGACACCTGCCGCCCGGCTGCACGGGCGGGGGTCTCACTACATCGCTTACTGGCTCAAATAAACAAACTTGCCGTTCCTGATCACGCCCATCACGCTCGCGCGCTGATCCAACCCCACGTGATCCTTCGGGCTCGTGTTGACCACGCCGTTCGGCACGACCAGTTCATGCGCATGTTCCAGCTCGTCACGCAGCGCCGTGCGGAACGCCGGCGTGCCCGGCTGCGCCGTCTTCTGCGCACGGGCCACGGCATCCTGCAAGCGTGGATACACACCCGCCGCGTCGCCCGCGAACTGCGTCACGCTGCCCGGGCCGTACTTCGCTTCATATTCGTTCGTAAAGGCGAGCGCCGCTTTCTTCGCCGGATGATCGGCCGGCAGCGTGCGCGCCACCACGACCGGCTGGGTCGGGAACAGCGTGCCTTCCACGTCCTTGCCGCCCAGCTTGATGAACTCGGGCGTGGCGATGCCATGCGTCTGATAGATCGGGCCTTTGAAGCCGCGCTCGATCAGCGTGCGTTGCGGCAGCACCGTCGGCGTGCCGGCGCCCGCGATCAGGATTGCGTCGGGCTTGGCGGCCATCAGCTTCAGGATCTGGCCGGTCACGCTCGCGTCGGTGCGGTTATAGCGCTCGGTGGCGACCAGCTGGATATGGCGCAGCGCCGCGAACTTGCTGAACTCGTTGAGCCAGCTTTCGCCGTAGCCGTCCGCGAAACCGATGAAACCCACCGTCTTCACGTTGTGGTTCGACATGTAGCGCGTCATCACGTCGGCCATCGCGCTGTCGGTCTGCGCCATCTTGTAGGCCCACACCTTCTTGCCTTCCTGCGGCTCGACCACGCTCGCCGAGCCGATCAGCGTGATCATCGGCGTCTGGCTCTCGGCGACCGGATCGAGCGCGGCCATGGCCGCCGGCGTGATGTTCGGGCCGACGATCACGTCCACGTGGTCTTCGTTGATCAGCTTGCGGATGTTGCGCACGGCGGCGCCCGGGTCGGAGGCGTCGTCGAGGAAAATGTAGTCGGCTTTCTGGCCGGCGATGGTCGCGGGCCACATCAGCATGGCGTTCTTGCTGGTGATGCCGATCACGGCCGCCGGGCCGGTGCTCGACAGGTCGATGCCGACTTTGATGTCGGCGTGGGCAGCGGTGGCGAGCAGGAGCGCGCCAAAACCTAAAGCGGCGGCGAGGCCGCTGAATTTTTTCTTATACGACGTCATCAAAGGGTCTCCGTAGCAGGAAGCGGTGGTGATATCAAAGTTCGTAGGTTTCGTGTTCGCCCTTGAGCGCCTGCTCGATCAGCTTTCGGTTCATGCTCGGCGACAGCAGTTCGACGAGCGTATACACATAGCTGCGCAAATAGGCACCCTGTTTCAGCGCGACCCGCGTCACGTTGCTGCCGAACAGGTGGCCGACCGGCATGGCGCGCAAATGACGGTCGCGCTCGGCGTTGAACGCGATATCCGCCATGATGCCGACGCCCAGACCCAGTTCCACATAGGTCTTGATCACGTCGGCGTCGATCGCCTCCAGCACGATGTCCGGATGCAGACCACGCAGGCGGAACGCCTCGTTGATCTTGGTGCGGCCGGCGAACGCGTTGTCGTAGGTGATAAGCGGATACTGGGTCAGATCATCCAGCGACAAAAGTTTGCGGTCGAGCAGCGGATGATCCGGTTGCATGACGGCCACGTGGTGCCACTGGAAGCACGGCAGCGACACCAGCTCCTTATAGTTGGAGATCGCCTCGGTGGCGATGCAGAGGTCGGCCTGGTCGTGTATCACCATTTCGGCGACCTGAGTCGGGCTGCCTTGCAGAATCGAAAGGTGGACCTTGGGAAAGCGCTTCTTGAATTCGGCGATCGCAGCGGGCAGCGAGTAGCGCGCCTGGGTGTGGGTGGCGGCGATCACCAGATTGCCCTGATCCTGCGCCGCGTAATCTTTACCGACCCGTTTGAGGCTCTCGACTTCCTGCAGAATCTTCTCAACCGACTGAAGAATGATGCGCCCCGGCTCGGTCAGCGAGCGCACCCGCTTGCCGTGTCGTGTGAAGATTTCGACGCCGAGCTCGTCCTCCAGCTCGATGATCGCCTTCGAAACGCCTGGCTGGCTTGTAAACAGGGCTTTCGCGGCTTCCGTCAAGTTGAAATTCTGCCGCACTGCCTCTCGGACGAAGCGGAACTGGTGTAGGTTCATATATAACCCCTCCGCATATCAAAAGAATTTTTTAGTCGTTTGAAATATAAGGCGAGTTTATTACGATCTGTCCATCTTTTTCAATATGGATATCTGTATTTGTCATAAGCAAATGAGCGATGGGTCTAAACGTTCATCTGCGGCTGCTGACAAAGAGAGGTATTCAAGGCGTGGCGGAACCGGACCGCTGCGTATCACTGCAAAAATTGGGGTCCCCGAATGTACCAATACGATCAGTACGACCAGACCATCGTCGATGAACGGGTCGCGCAGTACGCCGATCAGGTTCGCCGCCGTTTGTCGGGCGAATTGAGCGAAGAGGAGTTTCGTCCGCTGCGTCTGCAGAACGGCCTGTATATGCAGCGTCACGCGTACATGCACCGCATCGCGATTCCTTACGGCAACCTGCGCAGCGACCAGATGCGCGTGCTTGCGCAGATCGCGCGCGAGCATGACCGCGGTTACGGCCACTTCTCGACGCGCTCGAACATCCAGTACAACTGGATCAAGCTCGAAGAAACGCCGGAAATCCTGCGCAAGCTCGCCGCGGTGCAGATGCACGGCATCCAGACCTCGGGCAACTGTATCCGCAACATCACCGCCGACCAGTTCGCCGGCGTGGCGCCGGATGAAGTGGTCGATCCGCGTCCGTGGGCTGAGATTCTGCGTCAATGGTCGACGTTCCACCCCGAATTCGCGTGGCTGCCGCGCAAGTTCAAGATTGCCGTGTCCGGTTCGAAAGAAGACCGCGCTGCCGTGCAGATTCACGACATGGGCGTGTATCTGAAGAAGAACGAGCAGGGCGAACTGGTGGCCGACATTCTGGCCGGCGGCGGCATGGGCCGCACGCCGATCATCGGCGCGATCATCCGCAAAGATCTGCCGTGGCAACATCTGCTGACGTACTGCGAAGCCGTGCTGCGCGTGTATAACCGCTACGGCCGTCGCGACAATATGTACAAGGCGCGCATCAAGATTCTCGTGAAGGCGTTGAGCCCGGAGAAGTTCTCGGCGCAAGTCGAAGAAGAATGGCAGCACCTGAAGGACGGCCCTTCGACGCTTACGCAAGCCGAAGTGGATCGCGTGTCGCAATACTTCCAGCCGCCGGTCTATGAAAAGCTCGCGGATACGGACGCTTCGTACGAAAAGCATCTGCTGGAAAACCGCGCGTTCGCCCGTTGGGTCGAGCGTAACGTGCGTCCGCACAAGGTGGCGGGCTATTCGTCCGTCACCCTGTCTCTGAAGCCGACCACGATCGCCCCCGGCGATGCAACGGACGCGCAGATGGAAGCGGTCGCTGATTGGGCCGACGAGTACTCGCTCGGCGAAATCCGCGTGTCGCACGAACAGAATCTGATTCTCGCCAACGTCAAGAAGCGCGACCTGTTCGCGCTGTGGGAAAAGGCCAAGGCGCAAGGTTTCGCGACGCCGAACATCGGTTTGCTGACGGACATCATCGCGTGCCCGGGCGGCGACTTCTGCTCGCTCGCGAATGCGAAGTCGATTCCGATTGCGCTGGCCATTCAGGAGCGTTTCAACGATCTGGACTACGTGTACGACCTGGGCGACGTGTCGCTGAACATCTCGGGCTGTATCAATGCGTGCGGTCACCACCACATCGGCAACATCGGCATTCTGGGCGTCGACAAGGACGGCTCGGAGTGGTACCAGGTGACGCTCGGCGGCGAGCAGGGTTCGGGCGCCACCGGCGCGCACCTCGGACGCGTGATCGGCCCGTCGTTCTCGGCGGAAGAAATGCCGGACGTGATGAGCAAGGTGATCGATACGTTCGTGGAAAACCGTCACGAAGGCGAGCGCTTCATCGAAACGTATAACCGCATCGGCATCACCCCGTTCAAGGAACGTGTGTACGCCTCGCGTCAACCGGCTCACGCGTAACCGCGAAAAGGATACTGAACAGATGGCTTCTATCATCAAGAATCGCGCGATCGTCAACGATGACTGGACGGTCGTGCGCCCGGCGGAAGACGGCACGCTGCCCGCGGTGAACGAATTGCCCGCAGGCAAGGTGCTGGTGCCGCTCGCGTTGTGGCAGGCTGAGCGTGATGCGCTGAGCGCTTCGCGCAGTGCCGCTGAAATCGGCGTGTGGCTCGCGCCGGACAGCGAGCCGGCGGATATCGTCGCCGACTTCGACAAGATCGCGCTGATCGGCGTCGACTTCCCGGTGTTTCGCGACGGCCGCGGCTATAGCATTGGCCGCCTGCTGCGCGAACGTTACGGCTACAAGGGCGAACTGCGCGCGATCGGCGACGTGCTGCGCGATCAACTGGCGTTCATGTTCCGTTGCGGCTTCGACGCTTACGCGCTGCGCGCCGATAAAGACTTCGACGACGCGCTCAAGGCGTTCAACGAATTCAGCTTCAACTACCAGGGCGCGGTGAATTCGTCGCCGCTGTTCCGCCGCCGCGAAGCGGGCGAATTGGCGAAGGCGTCGGCATGAGCGAAGTCCAAGCCCTCACGCCGGAACTCGCCGCGAAGGTCGAGCGCCTCGATGCGCTGCTCGATTCGATCGCCGCGCGTCACGCGAACGTCAAGCTCGCCAGCAGCCTCGCAGCGGAAGACATGCTGCTCACGCACGCGATCCTGTCGCGTGGCGTGAAGATCGGCATCTTCTCGCTGAACACGGGCCGCTTGCATGCGGAAACGCTGGGCATGCTCGATCGTGTGAAAGAGCGCTACGGTTACGACATCGAACAGTTTCATCCGCAAGCCGCCGCGGTCGAGGAATACATCGGCTCGCACGGGCTGAACGCGTTTTATGAAAGCGTCGATCTGCGCAAGCGCTGCTGCGAAATCCGCAAGGTCGAGCCGTTGAACCGCGCGCTGTCGGATGTCAGCGCATGGGTCACGGGCCAGCGCCGCGAACAGTCGGTGACGCGTGCCGAGTTGCATGCGGAAGAGCACGACGCCGCACGCAATATCGCCAAGTTCAATCCGCTGACCGACTGGACCGAGGTCGAAGTGTGGGCCTACCTGAAAGCGTTCGACGTGCCGGTCAATCCGCTGCATGCGCGCGGCTACCCGAGCATCGGCTGCGAGCCTTGTACGCGCGCCGTGCGTCCCGGCGAAGATAGCAGGGCAGGGCGCTGGTGGTGGGAGTCGCGCGATACGAAGGAATGCGGACTGCACATCACGACGATTACGCCGATCGCGGTCGAGCGTGGCGCGGACGCCCAGGCCTGAAGTTTCAGCGAACGGGCCTTGGCTTTTGGCCCGCACGCCGCACCTATCGATTTGAATATTCCGCGACGCGAGCAACCGCTTGCGACGCGAACCAACGAAGGACCCAAACATGAGCACCACGCTCGATTCCACTGTCAATGCACCGCTCGCCAACACGGCAGACCGGATGGATCACCTCGATTGGCTCGAAGCCGAGTCGATTCACATCCTGCGCGAACTGGTTGCCGAGTGCAGCAAGCCCGCGCTGCTGTTTTCGGGCGGCAAGGATTCGGTCGTGGTGCTGCATCTCGCGCTGAAGGCCTTCGGTATCGGCGCGAATCGCAAGACCGTGCTGCCGTTTCCGCTCGTGCATATCGACACCGGCCACAACTACGAGGAAGTGATCGACTTCCGCGATCGTCGTGCGAAAGAGATCGGCGCTGAACTCGTGGTGGGTCACGTCGAAGAGTCGATCAAGCGCGGCACGGTGCGTCTGCGCCGTGAAACGGATTCGCGCAACGCCGCGCAAGCCGTGACGCTGCTCGAAACCATCGAACAATATGGCTACACCGCGCTGATCGGCGGCGCGCGGCGCGACGAAGAAAAGGCGCGTGCGAAAGAACGGATCTTCTCGTTCCGCGACGAATTCGGCCAGTGGGATCCAAAGGCGCAGCGCCCGGAACTGTGGAGCCTGTACAACGCGCGTCTGCATAACGGCGAACACCTGCGCGTGTTCCCGATTTCGAACTGGACCGAACTCGACGTGTGGCAGTACATCGCCCGTGAAAAGCTCGAACTGCCGTCGATCTACTATGCGCATCAGCGCGAGATCGTGCGCCGCAATGGTCTGCTCGTGCCGGTCACCCCGCTTACGCCGATGCGTGAAGGCGAAGTCAGCGAATCGGCGCTGGTGCGTTTCCGTACCGTCGGCGATATCAGCTGCACGTGCCCGGTGGAAAGCGATGCGGATGATCTCGAGAAGATCATCGCCGAAACGGCCGTGACCGAAATCACGGAACGCGGCGCGACGCGGATGGACGATCAGGTGTCCGAGGCCGCGATGGAACAGCGTAAGAAGCAAGGTTATTTCTAAGCACACGACGAGGGTAAAGTAATCATGAGCGGTATTCACCAACCAGAAGACCTCGGCGTGCTGCGTTTCATTACCGCGGGCAGCGTCGACGACGGCAAGAGCACGTTGATCGGCCGCCTGCTGTACGACAGCAAGGCCGTATTGAGCGATCAACTCTCGGCACTGTCGCGCGCAAAGAATAAGCGCACCGTTGGCGACGAAATCGACCTGTCGCTGCTGACGGACGGCCTCGAAGCCGAACGCGAGCAGGGCATCACGATCGATGTCGCGTACCGTTACTTCGCGACGGCGAAGCGCAAGTTCATCATTGCCGACACGCCGGGTCACGAGCAGTACACGCGCAATATGGTGACGGGTGCATCGACCGCGCACGCGGCGATCATTCTGGTCGACGCGACGCGCGTGACGTTTGTGGATGGCGTCGCGCAACTGCTGCCGCAAACCAAGCGTCATAGCGCGATCGTCAAGCTGCTGGGTTTGCAGCACGCAATCGTCGCGATCAACAAGATGGACCTGGTCGATTACAGCGAGCAGCGCTTCAACGAGATTCGCGACGCGTATGTCGAACTTGCGCGTCAACTGGGCTTGAACGATGTGCGCTTCGTGCCGGTGTCGGCGCTCAAGGGCGACAACATCGTGACGGCGAGCGAAAGCATGCCGTGGTACGCGGGCGAACCGCTGCTCGACCTGCTCGAAGCGCTGCCGGTCGAAGTACCGACGGGCCAGGCGCTGCGTTTCCCGGTGCAATGGGTGGCGCGCCAGGACGGCAGCCAGGCCGACGATTTCCGCGGCTACATGGGCCGTGTGGAAGCCGGCGAAGTGAAGCTCGGCGATACGATCGTCGTGTTGCCGGCCAATCGGGAAGCGACGGTTGCAGAGATCATTGCGCCGGTGCCGGGCGGTACGGCTGCGGTGGACCGCGCGTTTGCCGGTCAAACGGTGACGATTCGTCTGGCGGAAGACGTCGACGTGTCGCGCGGCGACACCTTCGTGCTGCGTGAAGCGGCGCCGGAGCCGGCGAAGAAACTGGAAGCCGACCTCTGCTGGTTCGACGACACGCCGCTTTCGACGCAACGCAAGTATCTGTTGAAGCAGACCACCAACACGGTGTTCGCGCGGATCGGTGCGATCAAGGAAGTGCTCGACGTGCATACGCTGTCGCAGGCGACCGATCGCAAGGAACTGACGATGAACGATATCGGCCGTGTGGCGCTGACGTTGCAGAAGCCGCTGGTGTGCGATGTGTATGACTCGCATCAGGGCACGGGTGCGTTCGTGCTGATCGATGAAGCGACGCATCATACCGTTGCGGCGGGGATGATTCGGGCGTTTTCGGCTTAAGCGCTTGGCGCGTCACTGCGTCGTGCTGGCGACCTAACAGGCAGGTTTAGGCAAATGGGTAAGGTTTATCTGATCGGCGCAGGGCCGGGCGCTGCGGACCTGATTACGGTGCGTGGCGCGCGGTTGCTCGGTTTGGCCGATGTCGTGTTGCATGATGCGCTGGTCGAGCCGGCTATGCTGGATTATGCGCCTTCGCATGCGCGGCGGATTGCTGTTGGGAAGCGTTGTGGGCAGCTTTCCACTGCGCAGCAGTTCATCAATAAGCAGATTGTGGATGCTGCTTTGGAGCATGACGTGGTCGTGCGCCTTAAAGGCGGGGACCCGATGTTGTTCGGCCGCGCTGATGAGGAAATGCGCGCGCTCGAGGCTGCGGGCATCGAGTATGAGGTTGTGCCTGGGATCACGGCTGCTCTCGCTAGTGCTGCTTCTTTGAAACGGTCGCTGACGTTGCGGGGTGTTTCGCGCAGCGTTGCGTTGGCTACTTTTAGTCGGGCGCCTGGGTCTGAGGAGATTCGCGAGCAGGTTAATGCGGATTCTCTGGTGTTTTATATGGGCCGGGATAGTGGGGTTGAGATTGCGCAGCAGTTGATTGAGGCTGGGCGGTCTGTTGCCACGCCTGTGGCTATTGTCGAGGCTTGTTCTACTGCGCGGGAGCGGATGCTTTCGCTTACTCTTGAAGAACTGGCCGCCGGCGATGCGCAGAAGTGGGTCGATGCTTCGCAGCCTAGTTTGCTGATGATTGGCGAGGCTTTCGCTGCGCGGCAGGGTGCGGTGGTTCGCTCCGCGGATGGGTTGTTGGTCGCGGCTTGAGGTTCTTCGGTTCTTCTTCTCTTGGCTATTTTTGCTGCTGGCTTGCGGTGTTGGCCTTTCCTTCATTTCTTAGTGGTC
>NZ_JARESX010000101.1:0-20447 GCF_046026435.1 Paraburkholderia sp. RL17-381-BIF-C
TTAGGAGAGTCACATGGCCCAATATCAAGACGACATTCAGGCAGTTGCTGGTTTGAAAGAGAATCACGGCAGCGCCTGGAATGCCATCAACCCCGAGTACGCGGCGCGCATGCGTGCTCAGAACAAGTTCAAGACGGGCCTGGACATCGCCAGGTACACGGCGAAGATCATGCGCGCCGACATGGCGGCTTACGATGCCGACCCGTCCAAATACACCCAGTCGCTGGGCTGCTGGCACGGGTTCATCGGCCAGCAGAAGATGATCTCCATCAAGAAGCACTTCAACAGCACGGAGCGCCGTTACCTTTACCTGTCCGGCTGGATGGTGGCCGCGCTGCGCTCCGAGTTCGGCCCGCTGCCTGACCAGTCGATGCACGAAAAAACTTCCGTCAGCGCGCTGATCCGCGAGCTGTACACGTTCTTGCGCCAGGCAGACGCCCGTGAACTTGGCGGCCTGTTCCGCCAGCTCGACGCGGCCCAAGGCCCTGCCAAGGCCGCCATCCAGGAAAAAATCGACAACCACGTCACCCACGTCGTGCCTATCATCGCAGACATCGACGCGGGATTCGGTAACGCCGAAGCAACGTATCTGCTGGCCAAGCAGTTCATTGAAGCGGGCGCATGTTGCATCCAGATCGAAAACCAGGTGTCCGACGAGAAGCAGTGCGGCCACCAGGATGGCAAGGTCACGGTGCCGCACGAGGACTTCCTCGCGAAGATCCGCGCCATTCGCTACGCCTTCCTGGAACTGGGCGTAGACGACGGAATCATCGTGGCGCGTACCGACTCGCTGGGCGCCGGCCTGACCAAGCAGATCGCCGTGACCAACACGCCGGGCGATCTGGGCGACCAATACAACTCCTTCCTTGATTGTGAAGAATTGTCGGCCGACGAACTGGGCAATGGCGACGTCATCATCAAGCGTGACGGCAAGCTGCTGCGTCCCAAGCGCCTGCCTAGCAATCTGTTCCAGTTCCGCGCCGGTACCGGCGAAGCGCGCTGCGTACTGGACTGCGTCACCGCGCTGCAAAACGGCGCAGACCTGCTGTGGATCGAAACCGAAAAACCGCACATCGCCCAGATCGGCGGCATGGTCAGCGAGATTCGCAAAGTCATCCCGAACGCCAAGCTGGTGTACAACAACAGCCCGTCGTTCAACTGGACCCTGAATTTCCGCCAGCAGGCGTATGACGCGTTGAAGGCCGCGGGCAAGGATGTGTCGGCATACGACCGCGCGCAGCTGATGAGCGTGGAATACGATCAGACTGAACTGGCAAAGCTCGCCGACGAAAAGATCAGGACTTTCCAGGCGGATGCGTCGCGCGAAGCAGGTATCTTCCACCACCTGATTACGCTGCCGACCTATCACACCGCGGCATTGTCGACCGACAACCTGGCCAAGGAATACTTCGGCGACCAGGGCATGCTGGGTTATGTGGCTGGCGTGCAGCGTAAGGAAATCCGCGAGGGCATCGCCTGCGTCAAGCACCAGAACATGTCCGGCTCGGACATCGGCGACGACCACAAGGAGTATTTCAGCGGCGAAGCGGCGCTGAAAGCGGCGGGGAAAGACAACACGATGAACCAGTTCTGACATCGGCATTGTCGTAAGCAAAACGCCAACCCGTACGGGTTGGCGTTTTTTTTTCATGACGATTCAATCCCGTCGTTTGATGCCTTCCAGGATACCTGACATTCCACATCGGCGCCGACTTTTTTCGACCGAATCGGCCACAACCTGTCATTCAGTGAGCAGGGAAACCCGCCGTTTGACCGGCTGCAGTACTCCGGAAGGTGACTGACGAGCTACATGCACAATTCGGCCTGAGACGCCATTCGCGTGTTGATGCCGGCATGCCCGCTCACTCCAGCACAGCGCTCGTTTGACAGCGGCAATCGCGAATGGATGCTGTGACATCGATGAATGCGTACTGCCGGCCAGTTCCGGTCGTTCGACATCGCCCCTCGGATCGTCGACAATAACGAGAGCATGAGCCAACAACGTTGATCGATTCACATGAAAACACCACCCGTGACGCACACCAACCGCCTATGCTGATTTGGGCGCCAACTCAAAAGTCCCTTGATGGACGAGGCGAAAGCGAAGGCACGACCGTGAAGGTCGAGATTGAAGAACTCGAAGGCGGAGTCTTTCTACTGATGCGGTATGAATCTCTAGAAGCGCCATTTCCGACTTCAGATCATTTGTATCTGTCAATCGACGAGGCTTACGACGAATGTGATCACGTCTATGGCATCGGCCGCGACGATTGGCTTCAACGGTGACTGCATCGGAGCCGTCACGCCCGGCCCCACGACCTTGTACGGCCATGAACAGCCGTTCGACATCCTCGCACGAATCGTCGACAATCGTTCATTCGCATTCGTAACGTCGAGCCGCCTCGGGGACGTGATCGATGCTCGACGATCGAGCCGGCAACGAAGCCGTTTTCGTTCTCTTGACGTTGGGCTTGAAAGGAGCGGCGCTTCACAAGACAGTTGGAGTGGCGATCTAGCACTAGACAAAATGGACAAAAGCAAGTGGAAGGATGAGTTGACGTTGCTTGAGCGGACGGCGTACCGATGGGCGTCCTATTCGGCCATGGCAGTTGCCGTCTACTGCATGCTCATGGTGCGCAAATACCCAACCTCCACAGCTTGGTTTGTAGTCGGATTACTTGCGGTGGTGATAGCGGCGGTTTTTGGTGGCGGCTACAGCAAGAGCGTCAGGGTATTAGACCTCAGGCGATTCGATAGGGGCCCGAGATAAGGGGAAATTTCGCTGCGAATGGCGGCCTTTCGGGTGCACACTACACGGCCAATTGATAGGCTTGGCTCTGTGCGGCCACTTCCAGCCATTCGTCCATATGCTCAACCGGACACACGTAGGGCAGCTCCGCTCCGACATCGGTCATTCGACGAACCTTACGCCGTATTACGTGCGTTTAGATTCTCGCTCGGAAGAAATCCCTCCTCCGTGGTTCTCGCAATACTTGCATCAAATCGATCACCCCTGCCACCCAGCGCCACGGTCGCACGCTTCGCGCATTCGAGCAAAGTCGTCAGAGCGACAGTGATGGTCGATGCCATGTCAAATCTGGCCTTCGGCCCCGACAACGCAAGCGCTCCCACCAGGTCACCCGTCGCGCCGAAGACTGGCACAGAAGCCGATGCTGTTTCCGGATCGCGCTCGCCGTGCGACACAGCCCATAATCGTTCGCGTACCTCTTCCCAGCGTGGATCCTGAGTATCTGTGAACGCCAGCAGCACCTTGCCGGACGCGCCTTTGTTGATTGGAAACTCTTCGCCAATGCGGATTGACACGCGTACGGCGCGAGTTGGTTCGACGCGAAAGAGCACCAGTCGCTGGTCGCCCTGCCTCACATACAGCGAGGCGGTTTCCCCAAGATCGCGACTCAATCGCTGGAGGATCGGCTCAATGACCGGCCCCACCTGGAATGATCGCTGGTAGAGCGCCGCAAGGCGCAGCGGCTGAGGTCCAATTGCGTACTGCCCGTCAGTTAGCTTGCGGATAAATCCGCCATGCTCCAGGGCGCCCAGCAGACGCAATACCGTGCTCTTGTACAGATCGGTACGGCGCGACAGTTCTGCGAGTGACAACTGGTCATCGGTCGGCCCGAAAGCGTTGAGAATCGCGAACGCACGATCGAGCACCGCGACACCGCTAGACCCTCCGTTCGCTGCCGCGGACTCCGAAGGCGTCACTTCCTGCATCTCGGTGGACACGTCCGTCTCCTTTATCAAGTTTCCGTAGCCCGACTGTATCGTTCTATCTCGTAGAACGCAAGTTCTAAAATATTTCGAGAAAACGGGTTTACCCACCTTAAATTTCCAAAGTTTTGCTCCTATAGTTCTATCTCATAGAACGACGTTCTTCCAGGCAGACTACACAAGGGAGCTTACTTTGAATATTTCCCCTGCATCCAAGGTTCTTGTCAGCGAAGTTGGCCCGCGTGATGGCCTTCAGAGCATCACGACCGTCATGCCTACGGCTGCCAAGCTCCGTTGGATTTCTGCGCTGGCCGCCGCGGGGCTGAAGGAAATCGAGGTTGGTTCCTTCGTGCCCGCGAAGCTGCTTCCCCAGATGGCCGACATTCGTGAAGTTGTCGCCCATGCATTGACGATCCCCGGCCTTCATGTGGCGGTGCTTGCGCCGAACCTGCGTGGTTCGCAGGGCGCCTTCGAAGCGGGCGTGCATAAGGTCACATTGCCGGTTTCGGTGACCGAGGAGCACTCGATGGCGAATATCCGCAAGACGACCGCACAGATGATTGACGAAGTACGTGAGGTTGTCGCCTTACGCAACGCGCAGTTTCCGGGCGTGCAAATTGAAGCCGGCGTGTCCGTCGCGTTCGGTTGCACGATCGCGGGTGCGGTCAGCGGCGACCAGACGATGCAGATGTGCCTCGCGATGGCCGAATGCGGCGTTGACGAAGTGGGTCTGTCCGATACCAGCGGCTATGCGAATCCCACCCAGGTCCGGAGCCTGTTCCGCCGCTTGCAGACCGAACTCGGTAGCAAGGCAGGTGGCGCGCACTTCCACAACACGCGCGGCCAGGGACTGGCGAATGTGGTCGCCGCCCTCGAAGCAGGCGTCACGACTGTCGACGCGAGCCAGGCGGGGCTGGGCGGCTGTCCCTACGCGCCAGGCGCGACCGGCAACATCGTCACCGAAGACCTGACGTTTCTACTCGAAGCAATGGGCTATGACACCGGCATCGATATTGATGCCCTGATCGCTGCACGCGCGATTCTTGCCGAAGCGCTACCGGGCGAAGCGTTGTACGGGCATGTGCAGGACGCGGGCCTGCCCAGAGGATTTAGGTATGCAGATGGGCGTACGCCGAGCGCGACGCAACCGGAAGGATGTCTTAAGGGAGTGACGCAATGAGCGAAATTCAGTCGAACCAATCCCTGCCGTACAGCGGCGTGCGTGTGATCGAGATGACGCACATGGTAATGGGGCCTACCTGCGGCATGGTGCTGGCAGACCTCGGCGCTGAGGTTATCAAGGTCGAGCCGATCCTCGGGGACAGCACGCGCGCACTGCGTGGATCGGGTGCAGGTTTTTTCAGCACCTTCAACCGGAACAAGAAAAGCATTGCTGTTGACGTGAAAGACCCTCGCGGGGTCGAAATCGTACACAAGCTGCTCGCTGGCTCAGACATCTTTAGCGAGAACTTCAAGAGCGGCACGATGGACAAGCTTGGCCTGGGATACGCAGCGCTGTCAAAGCTCAATCCCCGCCTTGTCTATGTCTCGCACAAGGGGTTTCTCCCCGGCCCTTATGATCATCGCACCGCCCTGGACGAGGTGGTGCAGATGATGGGTGGCCTCGCCTATATGACCGGACCTGATGGGCGGCCGCTGCGTGCTGGCACCAGCGTCAACGACATCATGGGCGGCATGTTCGGTGCCATCGGCGCGATGGCTGCGCTCGCCCAGCGCGAGCGCACTGGCAAAGGTCAGGAAGTCCAGAGTGCGCTGTTTGAAAACAACGTGTTCCTCGTTGCACAGCACATGATGCAGTACGCCGTGACGGGTCAAGCTGCGGCACCGATGCCCAGCCGCATATCCGCATGGGCCGTGTACGACGTCTTCTCCGTCAAGAACGGCGAACAGATTTTTCTGGCGGTCGTGTCGGACACGCAGTGGGCCCTGTTCTGTGACGCATTCGGTCTCTCCGAGCTGAAGTCGGATGAGCGGATCGCCACCAACAACCAACGGGTTCAAGCTCGCGACTGGCTGCTGCCGCAACTTCGCCAGCACATGGAAACGTTCACCGCGGCGGAAATCAGCACAATCTTCGAACGTATCGGCTTGCCGTATGCGCCTATTACCAGACCGCAAGACCTGTTTGACGATCCGCATCTGCTTGCTACCGGCGGGCTCGCCGATGTTACGTTGCCGCCCGACGCCAGCGGCGCGGGTAAGCCCGTCCCCACGCGAACCGCGCTGCTTCCGCTGACGCTGGATGGTGAGCGGTTGCGCCTCCGTGCAGCCCCGCCCGCACTCGGACAGGACACGCAGGCGCTACTGTCGCAGCTCGGATACACCGACGACGAACTGAGGCAGTTGATCGATGCCGGTGTCGTCAGATGCCAGAACTGGCAGTCGGGCGACCAATCGAGTCCTTCGGCCAATGAGCTTGCCAGCGCCTGACGCGGGAAAGCATCGCAAAAAAAGCTGCACCGCGCCGACCGCAATACGGTCGGGGTTGGTCAGCGAAATGTTTGGAGACGACCATGACATCCATTTCCTCGGGCATGACGGCTGACCGTCCCGCCAAATCCTCCCTCGAACAGCACGCCGTCAGAAAGGCTGCGTGGCGCTTCATTCCGCTTCTCGCGTTCGCGTACTTCTTCAACTATCTGGACCGGACCAGCGTTGGCTTCGCGGCACTAACGATGAACCACGACCTGGGACTGACGGCGACCCAGTTTGGTTGGGGGGCCGGCATCATGTTCGCGGGCTATTGCATATGTGAAGTCCCAAGCAACCTTGCGCTCTACCGCTTCGGCGCGCGACGTTGGCTTGCCCGCATCATGATCACCTGGGGTTTGATGGCTGCGGCCACGGCGCTCGCCGTCGGGCCGACCAGCTTCTACGTGATCCGGCTTCTGCTCGGTATCGGCGAAGCCGGTTTCTTTCCCGGTGTGATCTTCTTCCTTGCCGTCTGGTTCCCGCCGAGCTATCGCACACGCGTGCTTGCGTGGTTCACCGTTTCCACGCCGCTGTCGTCCCTCGTGGGCGGTCCGCTCTCGACGTGGCTGCTTCAGATGGACGGTGTACTTGGACTTGCCGGCTGGAAATGGATGTTCATTGTCGAGGGATTGCCGGCATGCGTGCTGGGGTACCTTTTGCTTAAACTACTTGCGGACAAGCCGGCCGATGCCACATGGCTCTCGCCGGACGAGCGTCAAGCCCTGCAGGGCGCATTTGATCGCGAGTCCACGGATAGCCACAAGAAGAAGGATTTTAGCGCCGCGCTCAAGGACGTGCGGGTCTACCTCCTCGCGGCGATCTCGTTTGGCTTCACGATGGGTTCTTACGGGATCGGTATCTGGTTGCCCCAGATGCTCAAAGCCCATGGCATGAGCGTGACGCAAACCGGCTGGGTTTCCGCGGTGCCGTACTTCTTTGCCACGATCGCATTGCTGTGGTGGGCGAAGCGGGTCGATCGTCGCGGCGGACACATTGCCAACCTAGCCGCAGGCCTTCTGATTGGCGCTGTCGCACTCGGCGTGTCGACATACTTCCACCAACTGTTGCCTGCGATGGTCGGCATTACGCTGGCACTGATCGGCACGATTGCGGGGCGCACGATTTTCTACACGCTGCCCGCCCGGTTCCTGTCCGGCCAGGCAGCCGCTGGTGGACTCGCGCTGATCAATTCGATCGGTGCACTTGGCGGCTTCGCTGGTCCGTATCTCGTTGGCTATCTGAAGGACAGCTTTGGAACCTTCACTGCCGGGATGCTCGGTCTGGCGGTCGTGCTCGGTATCACGACGTTGCTGACGCTCTCGCTTTATGCCTTTAATCGGGGTGAACAATGACGGGCACGCTTCATTCGCCGATGCGCCGCCGAGTTCTCCGGTTCGCTGCGGCGTCGATCGCCGGTCCCACCGTAGCCGCCGTAGCCGCCACGCAAGCACTCGCCAAGGAAGAGGGACGCCCCATGAATCCGACCAGTAACTACCTGCCCGTCCGATCCGAATGGCTCGCCTCCGGGACCGAAGCAGCGCTTGAACCGGGGATGCCAATCATCGACGCGCATCATCACTTTTATGATCGTCCGGGCTGGACCTATCTGCTCGACGAATACCTTCACGACGCACAGTCCGGGCACAACATCACGGCGTCGGTGTTCATGCAGGGGCTCACCCATTACCGGCAGTCCGGGCCGGAGGAAATGCGGCCGGTAGGCGAGACCGAGTATGTGACTGGCGCGACAGCACCTACGCAGACCAACAGGCCACAGGTTGCGAAAGGGATCGTCGGGTATGCGGACCTTCGTCGTGGTGCGGCGGTGCGCGATGTCCTCGAAGCGCACGTCCAGGCCGGAAAGGGCCGGTTTCGCGGCGTGCGGCATCTTGTGACCTGGGATGCCGACCCGACACTGGTGAATCCAGTCTCGGCGGCACCGCGCGGATTGCTGCTCGATCGCGACTACCGCGCGGGTGTGGCGCAGTTGGGGCGACTGGGTCTTTCTTACGATGCGTGGCTCTTCTTCCCGCAACTCCCGGAGCTGTTCGATCTGGCGAAGGCCTATCCGGACACGCCCATCATCATCAATCACTGCGGCGGCGTCGTGCGTATTGCGAGCTATGAGGACAAGCGCAAGGAAGTATTCGACACGTGGTCGCGTTCCATGCGCGAACTGGCGCAGTTGCCAAACGTATATGTGAAAGTCGGTGGGCTGGGGATGCGAATCAACGGCTTCGGCTTCGAGAAGGGTGAGCGGCCCCCGTCGTCCGAACAACTCGCCGAAGCGTGGAAACCGTGGATGCACACTTGTATCGAGACGTTCGGCGCTGGGCGCTGCATGTTCGAGAGCAATTTCCCGGTGGACAAGGGCTCGTACCCGTACAGCAACGGCTGGAATGCGTTCAAGCGCCTGACCGCACAGGCGAGCCCTGGCGAGCGTCAGGCTTTGTTCAGTGGCACGGTAAGTAAGGTGTATCGCCTCGGCTGATCGTTCCATTGACTGGCTGCGGAGATGCTGTTGGTTTGTCCCACGCGTTTGACGCCAGAATGTCTGTTCTGCAGCCGGAACTTGTCACCGGCAGCTTTCCATCCTGAAGGTCCGCAACGGGTCGCCTGGCGTCGATCGAGATCAACGGAGGGCGAGCCCCCGACGCGTTTTGCATGAGTCAGTGCGCGGCCACAAACGGTCATCCGACGCTGACGTGAGAATCGTCAACAATCTGAGCGTGGGGCCGACGGCGCGCTCTGGGGACCGCGCGATTATCTACAATGTCTTTTCGATATTTGAGTTCACCCTATGATCCGTGTTATGAACAATACGAAATGGGCCGAACTGCGAATCGGAATGCATGAACTTGGGGAGTTGTCACCTCGATTCCGGGTTCAGAATCTTCGGAATGGTAGTACCAGCGCGTGGGATCGCGATTGGTTTTATCATTTCTTCGGCCATCATGAAGAGGATGAATGGGTTGAGGTCGAAGTAACGTCGTCGGCTCAACACGACGCTGTGTTGCGGCTACTCCGGTCTGTGAACGTCCCCGGCGTAAAGACAAAGCACGGGTTCAAAATTTATGGTTACGTTGCTACAGGCACGCAGGTCGACTACCTGTAGCCGCCCCGGCCTAAGGACGAATTGCGGCCATGAAGGGACACTCGACGAGACCGCGTCCATTGTCGACAATCTTCGGAGCTGCGCTTAGCCGCGGGAATTGGCGATCCGGCTTCCACCGTCGGCCAACCTTCTTAAAGCCCCCCTCGCCGCGTGCATACCGCATTGATCCTCATAATCGCGAACTGCTCTCTCGCTCCAGGCATATTTTGAAGGATGCATTCGTGATATGCCCGCTCACGCGGGAGCAGCATCTCGCTATTTCTATACAGCGCGTAGCATGACCGTTGAATGTAGTTCGAGGCAACTTGACTACGGGCGTCGCGCAACCCGACAAGCAAACACTCGTCGTATGAGGAGCCGCTATCGGCCAATGTAGGTTGCATTGTTACCAAACCCGAAAGGCATATTGCCGCTCGGGCGGCATACATCCGTAAAACGCTTATGGGCATTGCTAAGCTCTCAATCTGTAATTTGCTTGGGATGGTTTCACCCAGGATTTGACAAAAGTTTATCAAAGCAAGGCCCATCCCACCCCCGGCATACTGAAACAACTTTCCGGCTGCATGCAATCACCAGCGCACGGATCGCACATTAGCTAGGCTTCCGGGATCGGCCACGAAGGGACATTGGACGTCGCAAGCTCGATTGGCGACAATCCGTTATGCCTAAGAACATCGAGAGATATCCGTTTTTTGGTTGACTCGAGTATTCAAATTTTCCTTCTGCTACTATCGTCGCCCGACGTTGTCTGACGCTAGGCACGGCGCTTAACAACGTATGACTCACGTGCCGGAGGTCTTTGCAATGGAGAACATCCGTACGCCGAGAATAATTCTGCGTCGGCCAATCGGCCGTGATATAGACGCGCTGTACCGCATCTATGGCGATCCGCGCACAAACGCGTTCAATCCAGCTGGACCGATACCTTCGCGCGCTGACGCCGAGGCAACAATGGCTCGTTGGCTAAATCATTGGCTCGATAGCGGCTTCGGTATGTGGGCGATTAGCATATTGAACTGCCCGAACGAGGTTGTCGGCTTCGGCGGACTTACATATAGATCGTTCGGTCAGGAAAAAAAAGTGAATCTGGGCTATCGACTTGCGGTCGAAGCGTGGGGTCAGGGGCTTGCGACTGAGCTGGCAACTACGGCAATAAACTTCGGGTTTCAAGCTTTGGGTCTGCAGGAGATCTTCGCCCTGGTCCGAAGCAACCATGTCGCTTCTCGGAACGTTTTGGAGAAGGCTGGGTTAACGCAATTCGGAAGTCTTGACGATGTGCCGGGAGATGCACCGAGCATCGTTTATCGAATCTCGCACTGATGATCGTGAACGAAATGAGTGGGTGCCTGTATCGGACGGAAGCCGTTTTAGAGTGAGATTGCGCCCGCATCATTGCCGACCGACACGATTGCTCGAGGAAAGTCGAATTACCGGTCATGGTTGGGTTAAGCCTTTCAAATAACAGCTGCGATCCGCGATTGAGTGGGCTATGTCAAACCGGCCTCGGCCAGGAAGAGACGGTCGCCATACCGCCATAAGGGCCGTATTGAAGAAGCGCGCGGGACTTACTGTGGTGCGGGATCGTGACAGCAGACGCAAATCTTATTTCCCTCTGGATCCCGGAAGTACGCGCCGTAATAGTCGGGGTGGTAGTGAGCTCTCAATCCGGGTCGGCCTTCGCAAGAACCCTCGTTCGCGAGCGCGCTAGCGTATGTGTTGTCGACTGATCGGCGATCAGGTGCGAGCAACGCTACCATTTGACCATTTCCGCGTCCTGCAGCGTTGCCGTCGTATGGCCTGCCAATAAGGAAAAGCGGACGAGGCATTCCTTCAGCCATCCAGCCGGCCCATGCTTTATCAGCCTCACAAAACTTCAGTTTATGCCCTAGCTCATTCATGATGGTCGAGTAGAATTTAAAGGCACGGTCAAAGTCGCTAACGCCGACAAAAACATGCGAAATCATTGTGCTCTTCCCTTGGGCAAACGGTGACGTTTATCCACGTTACCATGACGGAAGTAGATTGAAAATTCGTTGCAGTCTCAGTGCTGAATGGCTGCTATCGGAAACCGCGAATGTCCCTTCAGGGGCGCGTGCCGCCGATCGCTGTCAGGCAGGGCGCGGCCACAGCCGAACGGTCGACAAGGTGCTGGAGATCGTCAACAATCACCAAGGTTGGCCAACATAACCCCAGGGAGAGCACTTTGCCTGAAGGAAATCTTCGGCTCTACGCCGATGCTCAGTATGCGAGCCCGTACGCCATGTCCGTTTTTGTGGCTCTTCACGAAAAGAGGTTGCCGTTCGACCTTGCGACTGTGGATCTCGGAAGAGGAGCGAATCATGACGCGAGCTATGCCGCAAAGTCGTTGACGCAGCGCGTGCCGACGCTGGTGCACGAAGACTTCACCTTGTCCGAGTCGTCGGCAATTACCGAATACCTTGACGAAGCATTTCCCGAAACATTTGTATACCCGCAAGACAAATATCTGCGCGCGAGAGCGCGCCAGGTACAAGCCTGGCTTCGCAGCGATCTGATGCCCATCAGGCGGGAACGTTCCACGGAGGTAGTCTTCTACGGGGTGCTAGGCGCACCGCTTACGCCCTCGGCTCAGGTAGCGGTCCAGAAATTGTTCTCTGCAGCCGAAACCTTGCTCTCCGGAAACGCGACCAATCTCTTTGGAAAGTGGTGCATTGCCGACACCGATCTGTCGTTGATGCTAAATCGCCTCATCCTGAATGGCGATCAGGTACCGGCAAAACTAGTGGACTACGCAGCGTATCAATGGGAGAGACCTTCCGTGCGACGATGGATAGAGTTAGACCGTCCTCCCCTTTGAACATGCTAAATGCTCTTCCAGGATCACTCAGCACGTGATTTTTACGTCGATCCCACCGCGTCAGGCAAAGGTCGGCCACCAACGGCTGCTCGACGGCACGCTTCCGATCGCCGACAATCTTGTTTCTCGCCGCTGCTCCATCACAAACTTGCATTTTGACATCGTCGAGCAGGCAGCAGATTGCAGCGGATAGTCAATTCACTTCACTCATGGTTATGAACGACGCACCTCGGCTGACTTTCGTTGGTAAGACCATTGATCTTCGCGTCCTTCAACTCCAAGACGCGCCTCGGCTTATCGACGCTGCGGCAGACGGCGAGTTATGGAATTTGAAAGTGACTGTGGTGCCGGGACCGTCGACTATCGATTCATACATCGCTACAGCGTTGCGGGGGCTTAACGAAGGGCACGTCATCCCGTTCGTTATTATCGCTCGTGACAGCGGCCGCATCGTTGGCAGCACGCGCTTTTGGAAGATCGACAGGGGCAATAGGAAGCTCGAAATCGGCCATACTTGGCTGAGCAAGTCTGTCCAACGAACGGCGGCAAACACTGAGGCAAAATACCTCTTATTGAAATATGCGTTTGAGGTAATGCAATGCGTGCGTGTGCAGTTCACAACCGATGAGCTCAACGAGAAGTCGAGAGCGGCGATATTGCGCATCGGCGCAAAGCAAGAAGGTATCGTTCGCTATGAGCGGATCATGCCTGACGGTCGCAAGCGGAATTCGGTGCGGTTTAGCATGATTGATACCGAATGGCCTGACGTGAAAGCAACGCTGGAAGCTAAGCTAACGCGCTCAACAGAAGCGCCGAATACGGTTATCTAATTCTCCGAGCGGGCGCGCGCCGTGGTGTGAACCGCCGCGATCGCGATCGATTAGTTAGACGACCAGCGTGACCACCGACCGCACATGCGTTGTGTCATTGTTGCTTTGGGAATCCGGCTAGCGTTTCGCTAGCGAACCCGGGACGTCGTGTTTGAACGGCTGCTTTGGAGATCGGGCACTGTCCCTTGTGGGTCGATCACAGGCGTCGCCGCTCGGCCCAGAGTAGCACCGCCACGAACACGCACGAAGCCGTCAACGTGTTTGTGGAGAAAGGAGCGCCGACGCGTGTTTGAGACACGCCTCCAAGCCCTCATGGGGTCAAATATGAATCCAAGGGGATAAGCTCGACGGCCCATCCGCCTTCTTCGCCCAGCTTGGCCGCCGGGTGCATGGAGGCGATGCGCAACGCCTCGTCATGGGTATCTGCCTCGATGACGAAAAGGCCGCCCACGACTTCCTTCGACTCGGTGTACGGCCCATCGATGACGTGCGTCTTCCCACTGCGCGGGCGGAGCGTCCTCCAGGTGTCCAGATCGCCAAGCGAAGCGGAAATCAGTACCTTGCCGGTAGCTCTCATCTTGTCGTCCAATGCGGGGCATTGGCTGACTAATTTCTTGACGTCGTCTGGCGCCATCGCGGCGAATTTTTCGGGGGTAAAGTAGGCCAAGCCGAGGTATTTCATGGGAGATCCTTTGGGTGGGAATATCCTGACGACGAATCTGATGATCGAAAATCGACATCTTTTCTTGGCGAGTCTGTAGCGAGTCTCGCCAGCCTGTCCGCTTTGAGTCCGGAATATGCCGGATGCATGAGGCAGTGGCCGGCCAATCACGGTCGCTCGACACCAGGCCCAGGATAGCTAACAATCGACCAACTCCTCGTCCGGCAGCTCGCAGTGCAGAAGCTACACCTTGCGGCGGATCGGCTTCTCTCAACGGATGCATTGAACCTATTCGGCGATTGGTGCATCGCTGACACCGATTTGGCTTTAATACTAAATCGCCTCGTCATGAATGGCGATGACGTCCCCACAAAGTTGGCATCGTACGCAGCGCATCAATGGGAACGAGCGTCAGTGCAGCAGTAGGGCATGCTGGACCGGCCTCAGCCGTGTCCATCAACGCAAGCAGCAGGACTTCCGTGTGGGACGACAGTCAGTCAAGGTTGAACGTTCGACAAAGTCGCCTGGATCGTCAACAATCGACGAACGAACACCTGATAAAGACCGTCATCCATGACACCACCCATGAAAATTGCGTCCCCTGTTGCGCTTATTACCGGTTCGACTTCTGGCATTGGCGCTGCCATCGCTCGGCGGCTCTCAAGCGAAGGATTTTCAATCGTTTTGCATTCGCGCAGTTCGGCGGAAACAGGGCAAGCATTGGCCCGTGAGCTTGGCTCGGCGATCTACGTCCAGGCCGACTTGGCCGATGATATGGACAGGGTGCGCCTGGTACGTGAGTCCGTCGCCGCATGGGGGCGACTCGACGTTCTGATCAACAATGCGGGGATCAGCCGTGTTATCCCGCATGGTGATCTGGCTGCGGCTACGCCGACTGTCTGGCAGGAACTCCACGAGGTCAACGTAATCGCCCCGTTTCGTTTGATAGCTGAAGCGGAACCAGCATTACGTGATGCAGCTCGACGGGGTCGCCCTGGTAGCGTGATCAACATCAGTTCACATGCGGGTGTTCGACCTAAGGGCGCGTCAATACCATACTCGGTCACGAAGGCTGCGCTGAACCACATGACCCGCTTGCTGGCGCTATCACTCGCGCCTGACATCCGGGTGAATGCTGTTGCGCCAGGGCTAGTCGACACTCCATTGACCGCGGATTGGACGCAAGCACAGGAACTGTGGAAAACACGAGCCCCAATGCGGCGGTCGGCTAGCCCCGAAGACATTGCTCAGGCTGTCGCGATGCTGGTCGCATCGGACTATCTGACCGGAGAAATTCTGCTATCGGATGGTGGGTTGAATCTCACGTAGTAAACCGATGTCTTAGCTCCGAACTTCAGAACTCGTCCAATACCAGCCGCTCGACATTAGCAGACACATCGCTGACAATTTCAAGTCTTGCCATTGGGCCGTTCTTCACTCGAATCCGGTTCCTCTCGTGATCTCACTTTCCGATCCTGTCGTGGCAATGGTCCTACGGCGACCGATAGTGGGCGGTAATTTCCGGCGAGCCACGGGCCATCTACGGCCCAGTCGAAGAAGGGCGTCTGTAAGGAGCACGCGGATGATTCAAGGGCATCGCGACCAGCAAGCAGCGAACGGATTCACGCCTGTCTGGATGGATATCGCGTTCAAGGAACGAGGTGTCAAGCGTTACGGCGCGGGCGAATGCAACCCGAGGATCGCCGAGTATAACGAAAGCACTCAATTGGCAGGCTACGACGACAAGATCGCATGGTGTTCGTCATTCCTCAACTGGTGCATGAAGCAATCGGGCATTGCAGGAACGCGGTCGGCCTTGGCTCGCTCCTGGCTAACTTGGGGAAATGAGCTCGGCGCTCCAATCTACGGCTGCGTTGCAGTGTTGACTGCCGACGATGCCGTCGAATGGAAGGGTCATGTGGGATTCTTTCTGCGATCTGACGCCCAGCACGTTTACTTGTTCGGAGGCAATCAGCTTGAAGAGGTACGCGAATTAGCTTATTCGCTCGACCGTGTGTTGGCATATCGCTGGCCGTGAGTGGAGGCCGCGTTTTCCGCGGCACTTGAACGGGATCGGCAACGCCGCTATCTGAGAAGGACATTCAACCGGCGGTTCCTACCAGGAAGTGGCCCTCAGGTGCACACGAGCTATCAAGATCACCGCGAAACCTGGCTCGGGCATGGCCCCGTCGACTGGCGAATCTGTAATTGCGCATGCACCTCGTGTCCACGTTGAACTCGCTTGCCGTCGAGTGCGTCGAGCAGGTGTTGCGCCGCAAGCCTTCCGATCTCGGCGGTGTCGACCCGCATGGTCGTGAGCGCGGGACGCATCTCTTTGGCGATCGCGAGATCGTCGAAGCCCGTCACGGACAATTCGCCTGGAACGGCAATCCCCAGATCCTCCGCCTCGCGCAGCACGCCCAAAGCAATGTGGTCGTTGCCGCAGATGATCGCGCTCGGGTGCTCGCCTGCCGATTGCCAGATTGAGCGCAAGCTGCGCCGCCCGAATTCGATCGTCGATTCGCCTTCGAACAGGTGCTCCGGCCTGACGGCGAGGCCGTGGCGTTCGAGCGCCGAGCGAATGCCCGCGAGGCGCGCCTGCACCCGGTCGTTGTCGCGAGTCGGCTGAATGCAGACCGCGAACGAGCGGTGGCCAAGGCCAATCAGATGTTCCGTTATTTCAACGTAGGCCGCGTGATTGTCGAAGCCGATACAGTCGTGCGGGCTGCCCTCGCGATACGCATACGTGACCGCATAAGGCACCCGATAGAGCCGCAATGCATCGAACAGTTCGGCCGGATGCGCCTCGCCGACGATCGCCATCGCCTCGACGCCGCGTGCCAGCATCGCGCGCACCTGCACGATCGCCTGCGCGGGGTCGTAGTTCGAGCAGCCGAGCACGAGCGTGATGCCGCGCGCCGCGAACGCCGCCTGCATGGCGCTCACCTGCGAGGCGAACACCTGATCGTCGAGCGTCGGAATAATGATGCCGGCGATATGGCTGCGCGTAGACGCGAGCGCGCGTCCTGCCGCATTCGGAAACCAGTTGAGCGTGAGCGCGGCGTGCTCGACGCGCTCGCGCACGCTGGCCGAGACTTTGTCCGGCTCGTTGTACACCCGCGACACCGTCGCCGTGGATACCCCCGCGAGCTTCGCGACATCCGAGAGCACGGTGCGTCCTGTGTTGCGGCGAGCGCGGCTCGTCGGCGTTCGGGCCGGGGCCGTGTCGGAAGCGGGCGCGGGAGAATCAAAGGAGCGGGGCATCGGATCAGGAAGTGACGGTTGTACGAAGGCGGATGCAGCAAGCGCCGTCATCATACCGTCGCGGCGTTCCGCCGGGTGCGCGCGCGTTTTGGGCTCATGCGGGCGCCGAGAGAGCGGCAATACGCGAACGGAAATGTCCGGTGCCGGCGACGATCTTGTCGAGCACCGCATCGAGCGCCCAGAAGCGCTCGCGAACGTCGTAGTCGATCACGCGGCAGCGAATCGACTCGAACGTGCCGATGCGCTGATGGTAAATCTTCGCGAGCGCCGGATAGCCCAGCGCTTCAGAAACCGCGGAGACCACGAGAAACGTCGACAGTTCCTCCGCGAGTGCTGGGTCCTGAGCTGCATCGTTGCGCAGCCACTTGTAGAGGTCCGGGTGAAAGTTCGTGAACACGCCGTTGAAACCTGCCGAGCCGGCCTTCATCGCGTCCCACGCGATCGCTGCGTTGGCGTTCAGGATCTTCAGCGGCGAACCCTGCGCCATCGCGACGCGCCGTTTGACGGTCTGGAGATCGCAACTCACGTCCTTTAGCATGATGAAGCGGCCGGTGTCGATGCACATCTTCAGTTCATCATCGGAGAGCAGCCGCCGATACGGCGCCGGGCATTCGTAAAGGCCGAGCGGAATGTCCGACGGAAGGCGCTCGAGAAGGCGCTTGAGATTGGCCGTGAAGACCTCCGTTCCCTCGTGCTTCGGATCGAGCCGGTTCGTCACGAGCACGATGCCTTGTGCGCCCGTCGATGCGGCGACGCCGAGTTCTTCCGCCTGCGCCTCGGGATCGTCGCTGATGTGGCCGGAGACCACGACGGGAATGCGGCCCGCCACTTTTTCCACGACGAACCGGCCGAGTTCGCCACGCTCGGCGAGGCTCAGGAACTGCATCTCGCTCGACTGCGCAACGGCGAAGAGCGCGTCCGAGCCGTGCGCGATGTACCACTCGATCAGACGTTCGAGGCCGGCATAGTCGATCGCGCCGGAAGCGTCGAACGGTGTCAGCATCACGGGAACGATGCCTTCGATCGAAGGGGGGGAGTGCGTGGCACTTGTCATGGTTATCTCTCTGAATGGGTTGAATGGAGCTCGGCGCGCGCTCTCGTCACGCCTGCGCGCTAAAAGCTTCGACGTGTGCGGGCTTGTCCTCGATCGGCTTGCGTACGAGCAGCAAGTAGCTCATTGCACCGATGAACGCGATGCCTGCCGCCGTCAGCAGCGCGGGCACAAAAGACCAGGTCTGCGCGATGTAGCCGGTCAGAATGGGGGCGAGGGCGCCGCCCAGGAAGCCGCCAAAATTCTGGATCGCGCCGAGCGAGCCGACGCGGTTTGGCGGCGCGGCGGCGGTCGCGAGCGCCCAGGAACTGGCTGAAGCGGCGTTGGCCAGGAAGATCACCACCGAGATGCACGCGATCGCGAGCATATTGCTCTCGACGAGCGCCGCCGGAATCGTGAACGCGACCATGCCGAGCATCGCGATCACCACGGCGTTGCGGCGGCTCCCGACCGGATTTGTGCTGCGGCTCGTCATGAGATCCGAGAACCAGCCGGCCGTGAGCGAGCCAAGAAAACCGCAGAAGAAGGGAATCGATGCTGCGACGCCCGTATGCATGAGGCTCATGTGGCGTTCCATCGTCAGGTAGCCTGGCAGCCACGTCAGATACACCCAGTTGAGGTAGACGGAGCCGAAAAAGCCGATCAGCATGCCCCAGGTCGTGCCGTGCGAAAAAAGCGAACGCCATTCGGCGAAGGTGAGCGACTGCGCGGGCCTGCGATCCGCCTCGTCACCGTCGAGATAACGGCGCTCTTCTTGGGTCATCGTGGCCTTCGCCGGATCGCGATACACCGCAAGCCATACGACCGCCACGATCAGGCCGACGATGCCCGTCACGATGAACGCCCAGCGCCAATGGAAATTCACAACGAGAATCGACAGGCAGAGCGGCGCGAGCGCCGTGCCGAGCGGGGACGCCGAGTTGAAGATGCCGGTCGGCTTGCCGCGAGCGCGCAGCGGAAACCAGTTGCTGACGACGCGCGCCGCTGACGGAAACTGCGGCGCCTCGCCGATGCCGAGCACGATCCGCGCAAGGATGAACCAGCCGAAGGTCGAGACGAAGCCCCCAGCGGCCTGCGCGAGCGACCAGACGATCAGACCGAGGCCGAGCAGCTTGCGCGGCCCGACGCGGTCGACGAGACCGCCCACCGGCAATTGAAATAGCGCGTAGCTCCAGGAAAACGCGGAGAGCAGCAGCCCCATCTGACCCAGCGACAAGCCGAGATCATGGCGGATCAGCGGATTGGCCACGGCAAGCGTGCCACGGTCCAGATAGTTGACGATGCCGCTGACCATCAACAGCGTCAGCGCTACGGTCTGGGCGCGGCGAATTCTTGGTGGTGCCGGCTCAGGGCGAGGGGTTGTGCTCATGATCTTTTGTCTCCGGTTCATGTATTCGGTTGAGTTGAGGCGGGCCGCGCCGATGCGTTGTCAGGCGGCTTGGTGTTGCGCGTTCACTCCGGCTCGCATGGGATCGAAGTTTGCGCTCCGCGGCGTATTACGCTATGCGCTCAATCCGTCCTCAAAAAATGGTAGCGCTTACATTTTGTGACGTCGCGCAGATACGGAACTAATCTAAACGGTATTATTTCGCCGAAATCGAAGTGTTAGCGCTTACATTTTGGGTCTAACCGGGAGAGATTGCAAGCGCCGGAAGGGCTTCAGCGGGTTAACGCGGATCATCCAAGCGGCCTTATTCGACATCCTCGATTCTTATATAAGATATAAGAGTTGGCGTTACTGGCTTGTCGAACTTCGTGAAGATGAACCCGCGGGATTTTTCTGGACGCATCATCTCCGTCAGCACGAATGGAACGTCAATTCTCTGCGTAGCACGGGGATGTGGGAGCATGCGGGCAACACACGCCTCAACGAGGAGGGACGAGGGCGCGCGCGTCGCGCGCGGGTATTGTGACGTGTGCTGCGCACAGACCTCGTTTAGCGAAAACTCGGGTTGCCTAGACTGCACTGCGCCCCCAGATCGGGATGCACCGGGTAACTGATCCGGACGCTAGAACGATATGACACGCTGCTCGCGCCGCTTGTCTATGGCGAAGGCAGGGCGAGTGAATCCGGCGAGTTGCCGCTATCCCTGGTTGCATTCGGCGTGGCCCGACTTGCCGTACGCAAAAACGCACGTTACTCGCGCCAGTTGCTCTTTGAGACGGGCACGCTGGGATACCGGGCGAACTGTACGATCCTTCGAGTCCTTATCGCTGTTTTGGGGCGGATCGAGATTGCAACTCGTAGCGGGTCGTTCACCTCTTGCCCCCGAGTGAAGATCAGACTGTTTTGCGCATGCTACGGCGAGCACGTCCCGTGGTGTGTTTCTCCGGAAACAGACTGAATGAGACAGTCCCGGATTGACTACCGGAGAGAACGTCGCGGGTGTTCAACGGGAGGGCGACCAGCAAACCAACGGTTCAGACACTCTCATCGTCCGCTCAAGTACATAATTTGACATAAG